>JAJZSC010000390.1 GCA_021849995.1 Bacillota bacterium
TGAAGAAGAAAAAGTAACAAGGGATTTGTTGTTGCGCGAAAGGCCTAAAGCAGTTATTCATGTGGTAGATGCTAAAAATCTAAAGAGAATGTTACCGCTTACACTCCAGCTGATCGAGGGTAGAATCCCGGTAATCTTGGTGTTAAATATTATGGACGAAGCAGAAAATCTCGGACTTAAGATTGATGTTGAAAAGTTAGAAGCTGAAATCGGAATTCCTATACTAGCCACTTCTGCTGCCTTGAATAAGGGGATTGAAGCCCTGAAAGAAAGGGTGGGTGAATATGTCCATGCCGCTTGAAATTACTTATGACCATTCTGTCGAGCTTGCTATTGCAAAGATTACGGATTTACTGAAGAGTCAATATGTGCTATCTAAACGGGCAATCTCCTTACTACTTCTTCAAGAAGACGAGGATATTTTGGAATTAGTAAAAGGATCAGAAATAAAAAATTTTTCTAAGATAGTGCAGATTATCGAAGAAACGAAAAAGAAAAATGATCGGCCATTAAACTATATAATCTCTCTTTCCAGGCAGCAAAGAGTTGATGCCTTGGCGAATTCAGCTATTGTTAAGGTGGAGAAGAAAGAAAGTCGTCTAGCCGAATCCATAAGCAGACTAACTATGAATCCAATAACCGGAATTCCAATTTTATTGTTAGTGCTTTATTACGGTCTATATAAATTTGTAGGGGAGTTCGGAGCTGGCACGATTGTAGACTTTTTAGAAGAACACATCTTTGGAGTTTATATCAATCCATGGGTTAACGGAACGGCACAGGCTTTGATCCCCTGGTCATGGCTTCGGGATTTATTAGCTAATGATTATGGAATTATTACTTTGGGAATCCGCTATGCTGTAGCTATCATTTTACCGATTGTCGGTACATTCTTTATTATGTTTTCGATCATTGAAGATAGCGGGTACTTGCCGAGATTGGCTATGTTAGTTGACAGAGTGTTTAAAAAGATAGGCCTAAATGGCAGGGCAGTGATTCCAATGACTTTAGGCTTTGGTTGTGATACGATGGCAACTATGGTTAGCAGAACTTTGGAAACCCGCCGGGAACGAATTATTTCTACTCTTTTACTAGCCTTAGCAATCCCATGCTCAGCTCAATTAGGTGTTATTTTAGCTCTCTTATCAGGCGCACCTGGAGCCCTGCCTGTTTGGTTGATTTTTATAGGACTAATCTTTTTACTCATTGGTTATCTAACCTCTAAACTTCTACCAGGAGATAAACCGAGCTTTTATATGGAGGTTCCACCTCTAAGATTGCCTAAGCTATCCAACGTACTTACTAAGACTTACACAAGAATGCAATGGTATTTTGTAGAGATCGTTCCTTTATTTATCCTTGCCAGTATTTTAATCTGGTTTGGCAATCTTACTGGATTGTTTGGGGTAGCTATCGGTTGGATGCAGCCTGTGATGAACTTTATTGGCTTGCCAGATAAAGCGGCTGAAGCGTTTCTTTTTGGATTCTTTAGAAGGGACTATGGTGCTGCCGGGTTGTACGATTTGCAACAGGCCGGGTTGCTTACCTCCAGGCAACTCGTAGTTGCCGCCGCAACCTTAACATTGTTCGTTCCATGCATTGCCCAATTTTCGATGATGCTCAAGGAAAGAGGACTAAAGACTGCTTTAGCTATCGCAGGGTTCATATTCCCATTTGCCTTTATCGCAGGTTCGGCTTTCAATTGGATACTCACAACTTTTAAGGTGCTTCAATGATGAGTAAATGCAGTTTTTGCGGATATGAATTTTCAGAAGAGCAAGGTACTGCAGGCTGTAAGGGATGTCCTTTGCATAAATCCTGTGGAAAGCTCAAGTGCCCAAACTGTGGTTTCGAAATTCCAAAAGAACCCAAGTTTATAGCATGGTTAAGGAAATGGAGGGACGAAAAGTGATAAATAATTTAATGCCTTCCGACCAGCTTAAAAGCAGACAGGAAGGAGTGGTAGCAGAACTAACAACTAATAATAAAAATACTCTTAGAAAACTAATGTCTATGGGTATTTTACCAGGGACTTCCTTGAAAGTTATCCAAACTTTTCCCTCATATGTATTTCAAGTAGGCTATACTCAAGTTGCTGTGGACAAAGAAATTGCTTCGGTTATTCTGGTTAATGCTATAAATCACTGAATTTTTTAAGTTGTAAATTTTTAAGAGTGTTAATCGGATTTTCTTTATACTATGTCAGGTGCGAACCTGGCATAATTTTTTCCTATTAGTATAACTTTCCGGAGGCATAAGTTACCTAGGCAGTCGCCCGTGCCATAAGGCTTGACCGTGCGAAGAGTTCATTGTTGCAAATTGGTAGTATTTACAAGATAACACTTAAGTTCTTACTGGTCTTAATCCTTTTTCCAAATAATATCATTTACCATATGTCTCATGGAAAGAGGGTTTGCCTCATGTCACTGATTATTCTCGCGTTTGGTATAGGTTTGGTATCATTCTTTTCTCCATGCCTACTGCCTTTGATAGGAATCTATTTCTCTGTGATCACCGGTTTATCTATTGAAGAGCTTAAATCCATGACTTCTTATAAATTGCTAAGGCAGAAGGTATTATTAAATACAATAGCGTTTATAAGCGGTTTTGGAGTCGTTTTCATTGCCATGGGAACGCTTGTTGGGAAGATTGGATCATGGCTTGCAAGATGGGAATTCTTTTTTAATATCCTAGGTGGAACATTAATGTTGGTGCTAGCTATTTCTATGTTAGGGTTAGCTGAGTTTCGTTTATTTAACCGATTGAGCTTTGATGCCTCTAGGTTTATACCAAAGAGAAGAAGATTCGGCCCCTTAACATCGTTTCTTGTAGGTCTGATTTTTTCCTTAGCTATACTTCATTGTGCTGCACCACTTATTTTATCGGTATTAACGATGGCTGGGCAGGTGAGGGGACCGCTAAGAGGTGCAGGACTGATGCTTGGTTTTACAGCTGGTGTTGCATTACCATATCTGTTTGTGGCACTTAATTTTGGTTGGTTTTTAAGGAGGATTAAGGGTTTTGGACACAGACAAGTTCTTATACAGCGGATTGTTGGATTGTTTATGTTATATATTGCTTACTTGATGTATACTGGAAAACTCCATAATGTGATAGAAATGTTAGAGAAATTTTTGCCTTAAGTGTTTAAATTTATTGTATTTATAATAACATCTGGTCTAATTTCAGGAATCAGTATCTCCGTGATAGGGGTTTTTGGCGCTCTTGTACTGAAATTAGTGTAGGTGGAGTAGTGGTTAGGTAAAAGAGAGTACGTTTTAGTTTATTCGTACTCTCTTTCTTATATTTCGTAAATAAAGTAAAAAATCCATTGGGTACAGCCTAACGAAAGTGTTAAGTATTTGTTACAATCTTGTAAAACCAGTCAGGTAAAATAAAACTTAAAGAAATTTGAAAGGTTGAAGAGTATTGTTTAAGAGACTTGTTGGGAGGGTATAACAGTTGCTGCAGTTTAAGAAATCAGCTACCATTATTTTATGCAGTATTACATTAGTTTTATGGGTCACGGTATTCATCTTTGACAAGATAAGTGATCTAAGCAGCTTACTTATTTGGTCAGTATTTGCATGTGTTCAATTAGTTATCAATGCTGTGTGTGGCAGCGTAATCAACAGACTACATAATTGTTCCAATAATGATGAGCTAACCGGCCTGTGGAATAGAAGGTTCTTCCATAGAAGGTTAGGAGAAGAACTGAAAAGAGTCAAGAAAACTGGCGATTGGGTCTCTTTAATCTATATAGATGTTGATAACTTCAAGAGGATAAACGATACCAATGGGCATGTTTTTGGTGACATGGTATTGAGACGACTTGCTGATATTTTAAAAGCAAACTGCAGAGGTGTCGATACAGTCGCTAGATGGGGTGGCGAAGAATTTGTTATCATTCAGATCGG
>JAJZSC010000391.1 GCA_021849995.1 Bacillota bacterium
GTAGGATTATTAGGATAATTTAAAATAAATAGTTTGGCCTTTTTTGCATCATTTACATTAATCGAAGACAAATCTGGCAAAAAACCTCGCTCAGCTCTTAATGGCACTGATACCTTTTTTCCCTCAGCCAACAATAAACCTGCAGTATAAATCGGATAGCCAGGATCTGGTATTAAGGCAGTATCACCAGGATTAATGTAAGCCCAGAAAATATGCGCCAGGCCATCCTGAGAACCCATAAGAGGTAAAACTTCTGATTCAGGATCCAAATCTACATTAAATCTTGCTTTGTACCAATCGGAACAGCTTTGACGAAAATCATTTGTACCTCTAGTCAGTGTGTAACCATAAGAGCTGCCATCCAAAACCTTTTGACTCAACACCTCACGCACAGCTAAGGAAGGCGCCTGATCGGGACTACCAATACTAAGATTAATTACTGATCGTCCGGAAAACTCTAATTCTTTACGTAATACATCAAACTCAGAAAAAACTGACTCCCCTAATCCTTTAATACGGTTAGCAATCATAGTCTACTTCCTCACTAATTCTCTAATTTTGGTGACAACATCAAATGATGTTCCCCATTTTCCTAACTGAACACCCGGTTTCCTTACTTCGCCATGAAAATCTGAACCACCTGTCATTATAAGTCCATACTTTTCAGCAATTTCAATATACCTTTTTTCATCTTCAGAACTGTGGTCTGAATGGCTAATTTCCAAACCTTGAAGACCAGCATCTACCCAAATTGGAATATGCTCATCTAATCCCTTAAGACCAGGATGAGCCAATACGGGTACCCCACCTGATTCTCTTATCAGTTCAATGCCCTGAATAGGGCTAAGTTTATATCTAGGAACATAGGCTGGAGCTCCAGGTCCGATAAACCGATCGAATGCTTCTCTAGTACTGATTACATAACCGAGTTCAACTAAAGCCTGAGCAATATGTGGTCTCCCTACGGATTCCCCGCCTGCAAACCTTCGAACATCCTCAACGGTTATTTTAATATTCAAATCTTGAAGTTTACTTATTATTTCGTGCATTCTTTGAACTCTTGCTTCCTGAAGAATACCAAGATGTTTTCTAAGATAACTCGAATCAGGTTGCATTTCATATCCTAGAACATGAACTTCTAGTCCATTCATATCCGTGTTTAATTCTATCCCTCGAATTACTTCTATCCCTGTCTCCATCCCAGCCTTCATAGCTTCCGTCCACCCTTGAATTGTATCATGATCCGTTATTCCTATACCCTTGAATCCTAATTGGGAGGCCAGAATTATAAGCTGTCTAGGTGTTAAAATACCATCAGATGCAGTAGTGTGACAGTGCAAATCTACCTCAGTAATTGACTTAGATTTCATACTTGGTTTTTGCTCCTTCTTGCAGTCGAAAACATCATCTAAAATCTATTTTAGCACGTCATTTAATAAACGCATAAAGTTTCCATGAAAAACTTTTTGAATTTCTACCCTCGAAAAACCTTTAGCGAGCAAACCCTCGGCTAAAGTTTGAAAATTACTGACATCATCTAGCATGTCAGGCGTTTTATCTATCCCATCAAAATCAGACCCTAAACCTAGTACATCAATCCCAACTAAATCTGCTATATAGCAAATGTGCTGAATTACATCTTGAAGAGTTGCATGCCCTGACTCATTTAGAAATCCGGGATAGAAGTTTATTCCTACTAAACCACCGTTTCTTGCCAATGCTTTTAATTGATCATCCGAAAGATTGCGAGGGTGGTTACAAATGGCTTTCACACATGAATGTGATGCTAGGATCGGATATCCCGACTTTTCTAACACATTCCAGAATCCTGGTTCATTTAAGTGTGATACATCGATAATCATACCCAGATCATTTAGCCGCTTAACAACCTGCTCACCAAAACGTGTAAGCCGACTCGAAGAGGATGATTCCCATACACCATCTGCAAGATAATTGCGTTGATTCCAGGTGAGCCCTAACGCCCTAACGCCCAAATGGTGGATTATATCTACCATGAATAGACCATCTCCTAGAATCTCCCCTCCCTCAACACTCAAAAGCAGTCCGATCCTTTCATTATCTGGAATTCTCGCGAGGTCATCCTTGCCTTTTACAATAAATAACTGATCCATATTATCTCTTACAAACTTTAACGTTCCTTGGATCAATTCCAAACCTCTTAGGGTTGAACGAAAAGGCTTATGTTCACTTTCAATATATGAGGCCATAAACTGAAGTCCAACATTCCCCTTTTTGGCCCTTACTATATCCCAATGCCCACCTTCTAACGGGTTGCAAAGGTTTCTTTTCCCTGAGACATATTCCCCGATACTATCACAGTGGCCATCAATGACCCATATTCGTTCCAAAATTACTCCTCCTTCTAGTTATGCACCCTGAAAAGCTTTCTGATTTGCGTAAACAAAACTTGGCTTGCGCCAAGTCCTTAGACGCAGGCGGAAGCCTTAGTTGCAGTTATCCCACCGTGAAAGAAATACTTATACTTTCTGATGGTACAAAAAAACACCTGTTTGCGACTAGCAAACAGGTGTTTATCATTAGTCTTAGCGAGGTTCAACGATTAACTTAATTGCTGTCCGCTCTTCCCCATCAATTTGAATGTCGGTAAACGCAGGAATACAAACCAAATCTACACCTGAGGGAGCTACAAACCCTCTTGCAATCGCAACTGCTTTAACTGCTTGATTAAGAGCACCAGCCCCAATCGCTTGCAGTTCAGCCCCGCCTCTCTCACGGAGTACTCCAGCAAGAGCACCGGCCACGGAATTTGGACTTGACTTAGCTGAGACCTTTAAGACATCCATCAACGACAACCTCCTGTTCGACTTTGCTTACATGTATTTCCACATTGCTTATTATGAATATTCTCGAACAGGACAAAAAAATCCTCTTTTTAAAGCCTAAAATTTTCAGATTTTTTTGTAATATTTTGTCATAATAAATATCAAAGGACGGCGGCATTCGTTTCTTTTCATTCCAAAGAGAATTTTTGAATAGGGATAATTGATTGACACTTACCTGTTTTTTCGTCGACCTCCAGAACAACACCATTAAGTTGAATTGGTCCGGATGCTAGCTCAAACTTCACGGGCATTTGGGTAATAAATTTATTGATAATAACCTCTTTCTTGACTCCTAAGACAGAATCCCGAGGTCCAGTCATCCCAACATCAGTAATATAAGCAGTCCCATTAGGTAATATCCTGGCATCTGCTGTTTGAACATGGGTATGTGTTCCTAATACAGCTGTGACTTTTCCATCAAGAAACCAACCCAAAGCGACTTTTTCCGAAGTGGCCTCTGCGTGAAAATCAACCAGAATAATACTAGCTTCAGCGGCAATCTGATTAACCCATCTGATTGCAGAACTAAATGGATCATCTAAGGGAGGTAAGAAAACCCTACCCGACAAATTTAATATCCCTATCTTATAACCATTACTACGTATAAATCCAAAGCCTTTACCAGGAGCACCCGTTGGATAATTGGCTGGCCTAATCAATCTAGTTTCATGGTCAATAAAATCTAAGATAGCCCTTTGATCCCAAACATGATTTCCCATGGTTAAGAAATCAATTCCAAGTGAAAAAAGTTCTTCGGCAACATCTTTAGTTAAACCATTTCCGCCAGCGGCATTTTCCGCATTCGCAATTGTCAATTGAATATTATACTCTTTTTTCAACAGCCCCAAAAATTGCTTAATTGCCTGACGGCCCGGTTTCCCTACAATATCGCCGATAAAAAGTATTTGCAAAGTGTCACCCCACCTATGAAAGCCTTTATTTCTATAGTTCCAAGTATCGAACAGGTTAATACTATTATTAACGCTTAGCAGCACAGAAAAGATCAAATTAGCCAGAGGGATAATATAAGCAAATCAGTCTAATTT
>JAJZSC010000392.1 GCA_021849995.1 Bacillota bacterium
AATACCAATCGGGTTATGCTCAAAAATTCAGAAGATGTAGATGGAACTCAATCAGCTAACCTCATCTTAGAAGGGAAAGCAAATGGCTCTCGGCAGCTTGATAAAGGTAATAATAAAAGTAGTAATAATAAAGATAAAATAAAAAGCCACCTAGTAACCTTGGAACTGTACAAGGATGGCCAAAGCCTTCAAGAAATTGCCAAATCGCGCAGTTTAAATGTAAGAACGCTAGAGGATCATCTACTCAAATGCTCGCAAGAAGGACATCATATTCCATGGGATGATTTTATACCAAGTGGGCAGGAGACTCTGATTTTAGAAGCGGTTACAAGGGTTGGTACTGCTAAGCTATCTCCGATAAAAGAAGTTTTACCCGAAGAAGTATCTTATTTTACAATTAGAGCGGTACTTGAAAAGAGAAAATTATTGAGCTCTTGATTGTCCCGATGAGGTTTTAACTTAAAATCTTATTTATCAAAGCTACCTCGGTTAATAAACCGGGGTTTTTCTATTTAATACCTTTAAGTTACTCGGGTGAACTTTTCCCACTTTCACAAAGTTAAGTTTAGCAAAGAAGTTTTTTTCGCAAAAAATTCCTTTAGACAGCTAGTTTTTATTTATTTATAATGTGAAGATGGACTTATAAAAGGCAGGTGAAAATTATGCTCCAGTATCTTTTTGGCAAAATGGCTCAAAATAGCAGTTTGCTAATAACAATAGCTTATTTAGTTAGTAAAACTAAGGTCTTTAAAAACGTGGTAAGACAGCGCAGCACTTGGCAGGACAAGCTAATCCTTATCCTTATTTTTAGTGGTATTGCCATCATGGGAACTTATACCGGGGTGTCTATTAAAGGAGCATTGGCCAATTCCAGAGTCATAGGAGTAGTTGTCGGAAGTTTATTCGGAGGTCCCGTGGTTGGAATAGGTGCAGGGATTATCGCTGGCATCCACCGCTACTCCCTTGGGGGATTTACAGCCTTTGCCTGTGCTATTGCCACAATTTGCGAGGCAACTTTGGCAGCAATATTATCCCGCAAATCCGATATCAAGACTATGAACTGGAAAACAGGGTTGTTGATCGGCATAGCTGCAGAAACTTTACAGATGATAATAATTCTGATTGTAGCCCGTCCATTTGAGGCTGCCTGGGATCTAGTACAAACAATCGGACTACCCATGATTGTGCTAAATTCCATTGGGATATCAATATTTATAGCTATTGTAAAAAGTATCTTTGAAGAGCAAGAGAAAATTGGAGCAGTGCAAGCTCAAAAAGCCTTGCAAATTGCCAAGATTACTCTGCCAATCTTAAGGCGGGGTCTGACCATAGAGTCGGCTAAACATGTAGCAAAGATAATCTTTGATAAAACCCAGGTTAAAGCGGTTGCAATAACCGATAGGGAGAGTATTTTAGCTCACGTAGGATCTGGTTGTGACCATCACCTATCCGGGGAAACAATAATGACAGAAGCTACACGGGATGTAATTTCTACAGGCGAGCTGAAAATAGCTGCAACTAAGAAAGAAATAGGTTGTAACGACAAAGAATGTGACTTATTTTCAGCTGTGATTGTACCACTCCGTTGCAGAGAAGAAGTTTTAGGCACGTTAAAACTATACCAGGCCCAGGAAAATGGGGTGAGCAGTGTTGATATCGAACTGGCCCAAGGATTAGCCGGGTTATTTTCAACTCAACTTGAGCTTGCGGCATTTGAACAGCAAGCCCAGTTAGTAGTGAAGGCTGAGCTAAAAGCTTTGCAAGCTCAGATTAATCCGCACTTTCTATTTAACGCGCTTAATACAGTTGTATCCTTTTGCCGGACAGATCCAGACAAAGCCCGAAAGCTTTTAATTCATTTAAGTGAATTTTTTCGAAAAAATATCCAGCGCGGAGATAAATTCGTTACCTTACGGGAAGAACTTGGGCATATCCGGGCATATTTAAGTATTGAACAGGCCCGCTTTGGAGATAGTTTAACGGTAGTAGAACAAGTCGAGCCTGAGTCTGAAGATTGCTTAGTTCCGGCGCTTACTCTTCAACCCTTGGTAGAAAACGCCATTAAACACGGGATTTACCCTAAGGTTAACGGTGGAACTATTACAATTCGCAGCAGGGCAGACAATCAGGCACTGAGGCTTATAGTCGAAGATGATGGGGTTGGTATGTCAGAGGAAAGGATTAGGGCCATATCAGGTAACAAAGTTAATTCAGCTACCGGGGCTGGAATCGGCCTATCTAACGTGAATAACCGTTTGAAGTACCTTTATGGCCAGGATTCAGGCCTTTCGATAGACAGTGTAGAGGGCCGTGGAACTTCTATTACTATTACCATTCCTATGAATCCGGGGGTGAAGTTAGGTTGAGAGTTATTATTGTAGATGATGAAGCCCCGGCACGGGACGAGTTACAGTTTCTCTTGCGAGAAGTACCTGGTGTCGAAGTAGTAGATGTAGCGAGAAACGGCCAGGAGGCTCTGCGTAAGATAACTGAACTAAAGCCTGAAGTCGTTTTCCTAGATATTCAAATGCCTGATATGTCAGGGTTAATGGTGGCTAGAGAATTAAGCCTTAGGCTTGAACCAGAAAAGATGCCGGTGATTGTGTTTGCTACTGCCTTTGACCAGCATGCCCTGGAAGCTTTCGAAGTTAATGCTATCGACTATATCCTTAAACCATTCAGCGAGGAACGATTACTTGCCGCGATTGAGAGAGTGAAACGTTTGGTCAGCGATCCTGATTCCCAACAGTTGAGTAGAATCCTTGCTCTCTTAGAAAAACCCAAAAAGACAAAACTTCCGGTGGAAGAAAATGAACGAATAATCTTACTGGATCCAGATCAAATAGTATATTGTTCTATCTCTGACCGAAATGTAATAATTAAAACAAAAGACAGCGAATACACCACAGGATCCAATCTAGGTGAACTGGAACACAAGCTAGGTTTTTTGCGTACTCACAAAAGCTATCTGGTAAATCCCGATATGGTCCGAGAGGTAATTCCCTGGTTTAACGGAACTTACAATTTGGTTATGCAGGATTCGAAAGCTTCCAATGTTCCGGTTAGTAGAACATTTATAAAAGAAGTACGTAAGAAACTAAATTTTTAAGGCTTATGGATAATATTAAGGCTTAAGTATAATATTGCTCCTGCCTAGTAGAAAAAGTAAAATATGACTTATTTCAGGACTAAAAACGTGCATGTTAGGCACGTTTTTTTGCTACTTTTGCAAACTTTCAACCAAAGCAAGTAAAGAATATTAAAATAAAAATGATTATTATATCTTTTCTAGTTTAATTTTAACGTAAAGGAGAGGAAAAACGTGCATGCTCTTTACTTGTTAATCGCTGCCGCCTGTATTCTGGTTCTTGGTTACCGGCTTTACGGAACCTTTTTAGCCACCAAGGTTTTGGCAACAAATCCGCAGATTGTTACTCCTGCCAAGCGCCTTGAAGACGGACACGATTATGTCCCCACCAATCGCTGGGTAACTTTTGGACACCACTTTGCCGCAATCGCTGCTGCAGGTCCATTAGTAGGCCCTGTACTATCTGCTCAGTTTGGTTTTCTTCCTGGTACTTTATGGATTTTAATCGGTGGGGTTTTAGGCGGTGCCGTACATGACATGGTTGTGCTTTTTGCTTCCATCCGTCACGACGGTCAGTCATTAGCTCAAATTGCCAAAAAGGAAATTGGTCCTGTCACCGGTGTGGCAGCAGGAATTGCGGTCTTATTCGTCCTTTTAATCACGATGGCTGGTCTCTCTATCGTTATCGTACATGCTCTCAAGCATAATCCCTGGGGAACGTTTACTGTAAGTATGACTATCCCTATCGCGATCTTCATCGGGATTTATATGCACTATCTCCGCCCTGGA
>JAJZSC010000393.1 GCA_021849995.1 Bacillota bacterium
CGATCCCACATTGTTCCAGACTTGGTTCACCTGTGTTATAAGCAGCAATTGCCGCGTTTCGCTGGAGAATAGTTTTACCTCTCCACCCTGCTGCCGTGTGTTTAAATTTATGGTTGAAGTCAGATTTGCTAAGGTTTAATAATTCCCGTAAATTTACTCCTCTATTTAACCCAGCTTCCTGTTCTAACCTTATTCGACTATAGTTGAAGGGACAAACATCCTGACATGAGTCACAACCAAATATTCTCTTGCCAAATAGTTTGAGATCCGCATCTGCAAGTGTTTCTTTGCTTTGAGTCAAATAGGATAGACACCTATTTGCCTTAAATTCCTCTTCCCCTAGCAACTGAGCCGGACATACCTCCAGGCATCTGGTACAATTACCGCAGTCTTTTTCTAAGGGTTGATCAGGGGGAAGGGCCTGATCCAACAGAATTAAACCTAATGCTACAAATGAACCATAGCCCGGAACAATCAATTGGTGGTTCCGGCCGATAAATCCAAGGCCGGCTCTAAGGGCAAACGCCCGTTCATTCAAGGGTCCGTTATCAACTTGGATAATTGGGTTTGACTTCATCATCCAGCCGGTTTGCTTGAGTTTATCTACCAATTCCCCACACTTATTCCGGAGGACTTTATGGTAGTCTTCCCCAACAGCCGAGCGGGCAAGCTGCCCTTGGCCGTTATTGGCCGGAGCACTAAGCGGAAGAGGATAAGCTAAAGCTATGATGCTCTTGCACAAAGGGCATATCTCTTTTGGGTCAATCCTTCTCCTAATATCTCTGTCCTCAAATGGGGTAGCATGCTTTCCAAGCACTCTCTGCTCAAGCACCCTTTCCAACTCATAAACCGGATCTGCCCCAGTGATTCCCACCGCGACAAAGCCTAGTTCTGCAGCATAGACTTTAATTAGGTCCTTCCAGTTTTGAGCTTCGATTTTACCCATTTTAACTCCTCTTAAGAGATTCTTCATAGAAATTTAACGATTTTATCACTTTTATTTTAATGTAAAATGTTATACTTTAGTCAAGCTTTTAAGCTTCTCCCTACCTTATTTTTTAAATATATTTTTAAAACGCCGCTGTTTGCGGTTTTCTTTTTTTGTACAAATACCCTTAGACAAGTAATCCCGTTTCTTACTTTGCTTTGGTAAGGGTATTTATCATTCAAAAATGTTGGAGCTAAATCGCATCTTTCCAGTATCCTAAGCCAACGGTCTTGTAATTATCGAAATGTCATAGTTGCTTGCCCTGTACAAACTTCTCAAATTCATTTTCTAAACTCCCTCTATCCCTTAAATCTAATCCCTTTAGCAGGACAGATGTTCTTAAATGATCTTTAAACCTGCCAAAACTCTCTCCCTGTAAACCCTTTTCGAGGGCAAAGGGCTCAAATTGTCCCCAGTCTGGATTGCGCCAGTTTTGGTCCAACCACTCTGCGGCAGAAAATATCTCGGACTTAACTCTATGAAAGCGTTCTGCATCCCCTTCTTCGCGTTGTTTTCCCCCAAAGAAGTCCGCTTCCCACAAGTACAGCAGATTTTGAACTCTTTGACTATTAAACTCACGTCCATCCCAACCAGCGTCCCAAGCATATTGTTTAGCTTTATTTTTGATGGAGAAAGAAGTCCCTTCCCCTCTTAATTCCTGCATAAAAGTCAAGGTTCCATTCATATGCTGCTCTACTAACCAAACAAGCTGTTTCTCTGAACCCTTACCCGGTGGGTCTAAAAACATAGACCAACGGTAGCGGCCCAGGATTTGCCGGGTGAGTTTTCCACTCTCTTTTTCATGGCCAAGGAAATGACGTTTCCCGTCAACTACCCATTCAAAGCCTGATGCTTGAGAATAATTTTTCCTGATCCGTTTGACCTGAATAATATTTGGATAATGATCTAAGCGTGCTCCGAGCACATCAACATACTGACCATTATATCTATTCAGCCCTTTTCCAGTTAAGCTGAATTCGTTTACCGTAGTTTTTTGACCGGAAACCTTTAATTGCCCCCAAACCTTACACTCTTTACTTGCTGTTTCCCATTTTCCGAGATCGTGAAAAAGCGCTGCCAGGCGAATTAATAGCGCATTCGGTGTATTTTTCACCACATGCAAGGTATGGTCCCAGGCATCTTTGGCATGATATTTATTCTGAATTAGCCCTTTTAGTCTCGCTAATTCAGGAAGATACTCCCGCCAATACCCCAGTTCGTCAAGCATCTTAACTGCATTTTCAATATCATCTAAAACAAGTATACGTCCTAACTCTTCGGTAGTCCGCTCACTAGCCACTTCGGACAGTTTTGGCAAGTTGTTCACGGCCGATTGCCAAGTATCCGAATCAAGCTCTAGCTTATATTTGACAGCGAATCTAACCATCCTCAATATTCGGACAGGGTCTTCCCTGAATCTATCGTTAGCAAGCCCGCAGGCCTTAAGAGTTTTAAATTTCATGTCTTGAAGTCCATTTTGAGGGTCTATGAGCTCTCCACTACTTAAGTCTTTATAGATAGCGTTAATGGAGAAATCTCTTCTTAACGCATCATCTTCAATACTTCCGGTCAAATCTAAGAAGTCCATTCTGGCTCCATCCCTGAATAAACTCACCGTTTGGTGCTGTGCTCCTATCAAATGAGGTACATAACCCCAACTAGTCAATAACTCGATCAGAGCTTCTTTTGGCATAGATGTTACAACATCTACATCTTTGATTGGAACACCCAATATTTCATCCCGGACTGCTCCTCCGACCAAGTATACTCGACATTCTCCTTTTAATTTTGCCAATACCTCTGCCTGAAAAGGAGTCATATTGCTACCCTCCATAACTTTTGCTGGTATCTATTGTATCACGCTTAAGGTTTTCTACTCAAAAATGTAGTGTTCCTGCAAACAGTACTTTTTTTTGTATAAGATGAAGTATTGGCTTAAGAACAAAACGAAAAACAAAAAACAAAAGGGAAAACAAAGAAAAAGAAAAAAGAATAGACTAAGAAATAACAAAAATATTAGGCGAAATGACAATACCATCATTTCGCCTTTACACTTAACACAATACAGATATCTTTGGCCCAACACTAATATCCCATGGGCTTGCCGGACCCCACTCACCGTCAAGATCCGAGTTGATTGGGCGTTCGGTTCGGATTACAACCTTATCGGTCTGGAATTGTACTATCTTGTCACTTTCAACACTTCCGCCGCCGAGCAAATTAAACAATAAGCGCATTGTCTCGGGCCAGCCGCTTTGTCTAACAATTAAGATATCAAGCTTACCGTCTGTCAAGGAGGCTCTAGGCACTAACTGACGCAGTCCCCCAACTGACAATCCGTTAACTGCCAAAACCAGGAGGACATCTTCGCAGAAATTCTTTCCATCCTGTTCAAATTCAATCCTGAATGCCCTGTAAGTTGGCAACGTTTCCAGTCCCTTTAAATAATAGGCTAATTGCCCAAGGGTATTTTTAACCCTCACATCAACCTTGGGAGAAACATCGCTTAATAGTCCGGCGCTTGCGACATTTACGAAATAGCGGTTATTAACTATTCCGACATCCATTTTGAAGATCCGGCCTCGGGCAATTACCTCACAAGCTTCCTTAATACTTTTTGGCAATTGAAGAGCATAAGCTAAGTCATTAGCTGTACCAACCGGAAGAATTCCTAGTACTGGCCTTTGGCTTAGTTCTTGCTTCATGAGCCCGTTAACTGCCTGATGGATAGAGCCATCCCCTCCAGCCACAACGATGCATTCCACATCGTCTGAACGTGCAGCGACATCTTCTATATCCTGGGGCGATTTGGCTCTATGAACCGATACCTCGTACCCACCTTCTTGGAAAATACGGATAACTGTATCTAAGTGACT
>JAJZSC010000394.1 GCA_021849995.1 Bacillota bacterium
ACATGGACAATATCCTACTCTTTGGTCTTTTATAGGAATGCTGCTTGTGGTACTCGGAATGACTTTACATAGTTTTTGGGGGCATGGTTCCGATAAAAAAACTTAGCCAAGATCAAATCCTAAGTGGAGGTTTAAGGAAAAAAAACTATGGTCAAAAAGGAGTAAGATATGAAACTTAAAGGATTTATCTTTGATTTGGACGGAACGTTGCTAAATTCATTGCCTGTCGTTAATACCTGTTTTCATAGTACACTACACAAATTCAGCGGACGTCATTACTCGGACAAAGAGTTAGCTTCCTTATTTGGACCATCAGAAGAGGGTATCTTTAAACAACTGTTTCCAGACTTATGGAAGGAAAGCCTGCAGTTCTATCTCGACGAATATGATCGAATTCATCTTGAATACGCTAACCCGTTTCCGGGTGTAATAGAGGCTCTGACTATCTTGCAAGAACGGAAAATGAAGTTGGCAATAGTTTCTGGTAAAGGTCCTGGAAGCATGGAAATCTCTTTAAAACATTCCGGGTTAAAGCCCTTCTTTGAGGTGATTATAACTGGCTCAGAGCATTGCGCTAGCAAACCGGAACATATCAAAGAAGTACTAAAGAAATGGAATTACTCGCCGGAGGAAGTCGCTTATGTTGGTGACATTGCCTATGATGTGAAAGCCGCAAAAGAAGTGGGTGTATTGCCTATCAGCGCGATTTGGGCGCCTACGGCACAGGTTCAGAAAGTGCTGGACATGAATCCGGCCTTTGCCTTTGATAATGTAAAAGCATTTATTGAATGGATAAAGCAAACTGAGTAAATGATTCTTATTTAAAACATTTACTCAGTAATATTTCTTGGCATATCAGACTTTGAGGACGCTTTGCGTCACCACTGATATAAAATTTTAATTATTTTATTCAAGGTTAAAGGGTTTTTACGTTTAGAACGTACTATTATTTTTGAAGTATACTTAAATAAAAATCCTCAGTCCGCTTCACCATATTCTCAATGGAAAACTCCTGCCATCTTTCAGATGCCGAGGTTACAAGTCTTTCAGCAAGACTATGATCTTTAAATAGTCTCAGACATTTCTCTGCAAGCTGTTCAGGATTAGCAGGAGGCACGAGAAGGCCGTCTATATCTGAGCGGACAACCTCTGGAATCCCACCGACCTTGCTGGCCACTACAGGTATCCCTGCCTGCATGGCTTCCAGCAGAACCAGCCCCATTCCTTCGCTAATCGAGGGGAGAGTAAAGACGTCCATTGCAGGGAGGGCTTCGTAAGCCTGTGGGATAAACCCTGTCAGGGTATAGGGGATATTCGTGCTGGAAAGAGTCCCCTGTAACTCGCTGTTTAAAGGCCCATCTCCTATGATAAGAAGATGCAGATTTGGGACTCTGGTTTGGAGAAGCTTGGCTGCAGCTACAAGGTATTCGAGTCCCTTTGTTGGATGGAGTCTGGCAATTGTACCGACTACAACTGAATCAAGCGGTATCTTCCAGCGAGTACGAAAATCAGTCCTGTTTTTCTGTGGATCTGGAATAGAAATAGGGGCGTGCCCGTTATAAATTGTCCTGACATTCAAAGCTCCTTTGCCTATCAATTCTCTAGCTAAAAAAGAAGACACAGCGATGACTCCGGTAGCTAATGGTAAAGTCATTCGGTCAATCAGAAGAGCGATCCAAGCCTGAAGTCTGGACAGGTAATCATATCTCAAAGAACTGTGAACAGTAGTTAGACAAGGAATCCCGGTAAAGCGGGCTGCCAAGCGCCCCAACAGATTCCCCCGGGAGCCGTGGGTATGAATTAATGAGATTTGATTTGAGCGTATTATTTTAATTAGGTCGGGGAGAGGGATTATATCAAGGGGAAACTTCATGGGAAGGGTATAGCATTCAATCCCTCTTTGTCTAAGCAGCTCAGCAAAAGGACCTTTGGCCAAGCAGATAACAGTTGGCCTAAAATGACTTGGATTAAGGTTAGACAATAAAGTTAGAACATGTTGTTCCGCACCGCCAATTTCCCCGCCGCCGATCAGATGTAATATTTTGTAGGTTTGCACTGCCGCTCTTCCCTTCCACCCAAATCTTAGCTATACTGTTTGCGAGTGGTTTAAACTATATTTATTATCATAGACTATAACTTAGGATGGTTGCAAGTTAGGCAAGGGGGTACATACGTGTTAGAAAGCCGGGAAATTCAAGCTATCATTCCACATCGCTATCCTTTTCTCTTGATAGATAGGATATTAGAAGTTGAAGATGGAAAAAGAGCTATCGGGATTAAGAATGTATCAGGTAATGAACCGTTTTTTCAAGGACATTTTCCTGGTTATCCTGTCATGCCAGGGGTATTGATTATTGAAGCCCTTGCCCAGGTAGGGGCACTGGCTATTTTGAGAATGCCTGGTTACGCAGGACACATAGCCCTGTTCGCGGGTATGGATGAAGTGAAATTTAAAAAGCAGGTATTTCCTGGTGATCAGCTAAGACTTGAAGTTGAAGTGATTAAACTTAAACGAAGTTTTGGTGTGGCCCAAGGCAAAGCCTGGATCGGGGACGAGTTAGCAGCGGAAGGAATTCTCAAGTTTTTCTTGGGACCTAAAGATCCTAATAAATGATTCAGGAAAATCAATATTTAGTCAGCAAAGCTAGGAGCAGCATAGGGCAAATCCTGGCTTTTTCCCTTTTAATAAGCATGCTATCCCATGGCATGTTCTTCAAGTATGAATGGCTGATCCTGGGGATTATCTTAGCAGGTTACACTTTGATTAAGATTCCGGAATTAGACCTAGAAACCTTTAATCATACTGATTTATTGCTTGCTGGCTTGATAGCTTTATCTTTATTAGGGATATTTCATCCTGTTAGATTAAGTGAAGGAATATTCGAGGCTATGCACTGGGGGATATTCTGGCTTGTTTACAGGTTAAGCAGGCAGATTTCCCAGGCTCCTGCAATAGTAACAGGAGTCATCAAAAAGCTGCATCTTATAGCATTTCTATTTGCCATTTCCGGTTGGGTACCCATAGCAGGAGAAATATGGTTAGCTCCCGGGTTACCCGAAGCCGGCAGGTTAAGCTCCTGGTTTGGGTATCCAAACGCAGCTGCAGCCTTTTTAGGTGCTGTGCTTCTCTTAAATCCTAAGCACCTTTTGATTACCATATGCTTAGGTATTTCTCTAGTGAGCACAGGTTCAAGGGGTGGTATCGGCTTATTTGTTATAATCCTTGTACTACGTGAACTCGGTTGCGTGTTATTCAACTTCCCAAGAAGAGAAAGATTTTTTAAGTTAAGGGAGCGTTTTTTGCCAGTATTTCTAAAAATACTTGGGCTAAGTATCTTTTTACTTGGAGGATTACTATTAATCAAGTTTTTCTATGAACCTGCTTTAACCCACCTGTGGTCTTGGGGATTCAGTAGTACAAGTTGGTATGAACGTCTTCATTACTACCGGGATGGACTAAAATTGGCTGTGGAAGCTTACGGCTTTCCACGAGCAGGTGGCTGGTGGGCTTTTCCTGAAGTTCAGCAAATCTCTTATTGGAGTGCAGATCCTCACTCCAGCATAATAAGGATCTTGCTAAATCAAGGGATTTTGGGAGTAGTCTTGTTTGCAGTTTGGGGATATCTTGTTCTTAAACAGGAAGTACAGACAATGCACTTTCAAGACGATTACCAAAGGAGAGAAGCCCTGAACAGACTCAGTGTAGTACTGTTCTTAGCCTTTCATAGTTTTATCGATGCTGACTTCTCCTTTGGAGCCCTGGGAATTCTGTTTTGGGTCATAGTAGGAATCATGACTCGTTCTAACTATTTTGCAAAATCCCATATTAGACAAGTTAAAACGCTTCGTTTCAGGCG
>JAJZSC010000395.1 GCA_021849995.1 Bacillota bacterium
AGTTGCTGCTACTCTCCCTTGGAATGGATCCAAGAAACAACTACGGAATATCCAAGGTTTTACCTTGCCATCTTTTACTGTAACTTCTTCATTGGTAGCTGTTGGACTCAATAATGGAATTTTGTTGTCAGTGGCAACTTGGGATGCCGCTATGGTATTGCCGCTTGTTACAGCACCAATTATTGCTACAACTTTGTCCTGGGTTATTAACTTAGTGGCCGCTGCAGTTGACTCTCCGGCCTCAGACTTGTTATCTGCTGTGATAAATTTAATCTGCTTGCCGAGAACGCCACCCTTTTTGTTCTGATCTTCAAAAGCCATTGTAACTGCATTCTTAACAGAGGTTCCGTAGGTAGCCACACCACCAGTGAGTTCAAGGTTCCCACCAATTTTAATCTCACCACCGCTTGAACTGCTACCAGTTCCACCACCAGAATTAGTTGTTGTTTTAGCTCCACATCCAGTCAAAAGTGATAATACAAGTACTCCCACACCGGCTAATTTAACTATCTTTTTCATAAATCTTTCCTCCCATCCTAATATTCTACTGATGATTTTTCTAAAAAAAGAATCATGTTTATAACCAAAGCAGCCTTTCTGCCGTTCTACCCCCCCTTATTAACACTCTTGTGTGCTTTTTGTGCAGTAATCCAGAAATCTCTTTTTTATAATAACTACTTAAAATTATAATTTATTATATAACAACTCGCCTAAAAGTGTCAATAATAATGAGTAATTATAGTACAGTGTTTAGACAAAATCTTTCAAAAATTGTCTTGGCCAAACATTTAATGCCAGTGGAAGACTTTCCACATTTAATTAGCAAAAATTAACGAAATAAAATGGTTCTAAATAGAGTTCTCGAAAAACTCAGTTTACCTAAGCTAAAAAAGAACTCTTTTATCTCCTTCACGCTTTGTAATTTTTTTCTGATCAAAGTACTCCAATAGAGGAACAGCAAACTTACGGGAAGTTGACCAGATTTCCCGTACTTGTGCTACTGATACCTCTTTATGCTCTTTTAGAAAGTTAGTAAGGCTCTCTTTAGCCTGGCTAAAAGACTCTGTGGAAAAATACAAATTCGAAATCTGAATCCAGTCCCCTTCATCACATAAATATGCTGCATACTCAGGAATATCTTGCTTAGAAACACCACATTCCAGTGCTATTGTGTCTAAGTCCGGAGGCATCAGTCCTCCTTGTGATAAACGTTTTCTCATGCAGCTTAATCTTCTCTTAATTGGTTCTGGTATTTCCGACAACTCCGCCGGTTTTACCTTACTGCCGCTTATCTGATAGTAGTTTTTTTCTGCTCCAAGTTCTAAAATCATTTGCCATCTGCGGTTGGTCCATTTAATGCCTAACCGCGATTTAAGCTCTTCTCGACCAACCCCTCCGCGAAGTACGTATTCCTTTGTATAGGATCTTACCAAACCAGCTATTTTAATGTACCACTCATTCGCTGCACCGGCATCCCAGTAAAGTCTTTCAACATCTTCATTTAACTCTATAACTGTTCCATCAACGATTGCCTGATTCAACAGATCTAGTAATACTTGTTCACTTATACCAAGGGATTTCTCTAAATTTTGGCAAGTTTTGGGTTCTTTAAGTTCCCGCTTAATTATTTCTATTGGGTCTCCCTGATCCTTTAGCCGAAGTTGAGATAATACTTGTTCCCTAAACCTCTTTAATTTATAGTCCGCAACTCCTAATATCTTTCCGCCTGCTATAGTGTGAGCAGGTGAATAAGAGCGTAAGACAAAGCGGTCCCCATGTCCGGCTAGAACAGGAGATTCCAAGAGTATCTGAGCATACCCCTCCTGCCCGGGCAGAAGTTCATCTTGTGCCAAAAGATGGATACGTCCAAAAATTTCGCTCGTTCCCAAATGAAATCTGACCCTTTGCCTGTGTTGCATCGGCCTTCCTTTAGATAGATTATTTATTTTTAAGTCCAGAATTTTCCCCACATGAAAAGCATGTGGCATAACAAGAACTGAACCATGTTCAACCTGACCGACCTCTATCCCAGCTACGTTTACTGCTACCCTCTGCCCAGCATAGGCTTCACCGACTTTGTGCCCGTGTACTTGAAGCGTCCGGACTTTGGTATTTATAGAAAAAGGCTCAATTGATAATTCTTGACCTATAATAATCTTTCCACTATGCAAAGTTCCTGTAACAACCGTTCCAAAACCCTGAATACTGAATACCCTATCAATCGGCATTCTTACTGGCCCTGCTATTTTTTTGCATTCAACTTCAAGGAGTAATTTATCAATTGCTTCTAATAGAACTGGTATACCTTGACCTGTTATGGCAGATACAGGACAAATAGGAGAATTTTCAAAGGTAGAACCCTTGAGTTCTTCTTTTATCTCTTCCTCAATAAGTTCTAGCCATTCGCTATCTACTAAATCAACCTTATTAAGTACAACTATCCCCCGAGAAACACCCAGCAAATTTAGAATATCTAAGTGTTCCTTGGTTTGTGGCATTATTCCCTCGTCAGCGGCGATAACGAGGAGTACCAAATCCATCCCGCTTGCTCCAGCTAGCATTTGACGGACAAATTTTTCATGACCTGGGACGTCCACTATCCCGACTTCTTTGCCGCTTGGCAATTTCATATGTGCGAATCCTAGCTCTATAGAGATTCCTCTTTGTTTTTCTTCTTTTAAACGGTCTGTCTCAATCCCTGTCAAGGCCCGAATTAATTGTGTCTTTCCATGGTCAACATGACCGGCAGTTCCGACTAGATAGTGTCTTTCAAGCATTTTTATCCCCTAACCCTTAATAAGTCTGAACAGATCAGAAAACAATTCTTTAACTTCAATTAGTGGCGACTTATTGCCACCCAAGTTTTTTACTATTTCCTTTTCCCTTTTATAATCCTGATAACGTTTTAATTGTTTATAGACTCCGGCCAGATTTTTATGAATCCCACTAATACCTGAATCAATTTCTATAGCTTTCTCATAGTAACGAACCGCTTCTTCAAAATTACCAGTCTGGCGCGCCAGATTCCCCAAGTTGTTTAGTGCATTAACGAATGTGGGGTTTAACTCGAGGGCCTTGTTAAAACATTCCTGTGCTTTTACACCATTCTGAAGGTTAACATAAACAAGCCCTAATTTATTATAGCCAGCAGCATCAGGTTTATTATCCAGATAATCCAGTAAATACCTTTCAGCTTTTTCCAGTTCTCCATTAGCTAATAATTTTTCAAGAGCATCCAATTATACTCCTCCCTGAACTAGGGCAATACTATCTGATAACCAGTCAACCCAATCCTTCAAGCCCTCACCTGTTCTACAAGATAGCTCAAAAATCGCAATGTCCGGATTTATATTCAGAATATCCCTTCTCATGTTATCCATATTCACTTCCGTAAAATCTAATAGGTCCATTTTGTTAAGTATTACCACTTTAGAATTCCGAAAAATTACGGGATATTTGGCAGGCTTGTCGTCACCCTCTACGATGCTTAGTACCACCACCTTTAGTTCTTCACCCAGATCAAAATCCGCTGGGCAAACAAGGTTTCCAACATTTTCGATAATTAGAAGATTTAAGCTGGTTAACTCAAACTCAGGTAGCACCTTGCTTACCATTTTACTGTCTAAATGACATCCTCCACCGGTATTGATCTGTACAACCGGAACGTTGTGTGCAGCTATTCTGTCTGCATCTTTACTAGTATATATATCACCTTCGATAACTCCAACTTTAATCTTTCCTCTTTCTTTAATAAGAGCAATCGTTCGTTCTAAGAGGGTTGTCTTACCAGCACCAGGAGATCCGATCACATTAATTGCTAAGCATTTATGC
>JAJZSC010000396.1 GCA_021849995.1 Bacillota bacterium
GCCAACCAAAAGTGCCACCATTACAATGCCTGCCATTACCGCCTGTTTCGTGCGAATTCTTGCCATTCAAATCTCTCCTTTGTTTAACTTTGCTTTTTAGTGCCACAGCCGCCATTTCCACCGCAGCATCCTGAAAGCTGGGCAGCGTTTGCTCCAATCTCCCTGCCGGAAATCTGTTTGAACTGTTCTGGTGTCAGTATGACATACACCTTGCTGGCGAATCCCGCACCTGTGACCTTCTTGGCCAAAGCGTCCGGTTTGACGGTTTTAGTGTCATAGCCGACGATAACCCAGCCGCCATTCGCATCCACCTCGGTAATCGCAACACCACTCAAAGACTCAAGAGCTTTGGAAATTTTGCTTGAGCAACTGCCACAGCTAATACCCTTCGTCTGCAAGACCGCAACAGAATCAGCGGTTATTCCGCTGCCGACACGAAGGGCAAAAACCACCAAAACGGTAATGGCCGCAATGACGAGAAGCGAAGTAGATAGTTTTTTTATGTTCATGACAAACCTCTTTCAAATCCCAGAGAAAAGCACTTGTGCCTGGCAGTTCCGCTTCAAAATTTGTGTATGATGTACACAATGGAATTGAAGATAAACGTGAATCGATTTCTTTCACTCACATTGGCTTATCAAGTATCGTGCCAAGCTCACTAAATATGTGTAACATGCTGATTATTCGTGTAAATATTACATAAGCTTTTTATGAATGAATTGTTCAAAACATATATAAGAAGAATATTCCATACGAGCAGAGAATATTCTACATGTCACCAACTTGCCGCCGCAATTCTACTGTAAGGTTACGATCCATCGAATGGACGGGTACCGATGGATGCCGCAAAATGAATCGTCACCAGTATCAGCTTTTATCCAGATAACGAACGGCAATTTCTTGCATCTGTTCAGGAGCTATCGCCATAAATGTGTCCACCATGACCGGATCGAACTGGCTGCCGCTGAGCCGTTTGATCTCTGCCGCCGCCTCCTCGTACGTGATTGGTGACCGGTAGGGACGCTCGGAAGTCAATGCATCATAAACGTCCGCCACCATAAACATTCGTGCCCCAAGCGGGATACTCTCTCCTTTTAGACCACGCGGGTAACCGGTCCCATCAAATTTTTCGTGGTGTGCATGGATGACTTCAGCCGCATCCTTCAAAAAACCGATTCGTTTCACGATGCGGTATCCTGCCTCAGGATGCTTGCTCATTTCTCCCCATTCCTGATCTGTCAGCTTACCCGGCTTCAGTAAAATTTGATCTGGCACAGCTATCTTTCCCACGTCATGCAGTAGTGCGCCAAAACCAATATCCCGTTTCATCTTTTCATCGACTCCAAGCCGGTCGGCGATCAATTCGGTATATTCCCGCACCCTTTGGGAATGTAGGCGGGTGTTGTGCTCGCGTAGATCCAGTGCTGAAACCAGACCGAGAAGGGTCTCTTCATTGGCATTTGCAAGGTCCTGAAGAAGTGACCGTTGCCGATCGAACAGCCAGCCAGGCATAAGTCCGATTACCCAAAAACCAACCAACTCGCCCATTTGATTAGCCTGTTCCATGTAATTACCAGGCCAGTCCAGCAAGGCATGCGCCGAAAACAGAATGCTCACGACTGCTGTTGTGCTTATCGCTCCTCTCAGTCCAAACCAGGCAGCAGCTATAACTGGTGGCAGGAAATAGAGTTTTCGCAGCACAATGTGGATTGTATGGTAATAATGAGGTTCTGTGGGCGTTACATAGTGCAGCAGGGCGACTATACCTATCAGACTTGCCAGGAAAATGATCTTGTATTTGAACACATTTTGTTTGCTCATCAGTATATTCCTCGTTCTATCCGACGTAGTTTTTGACTTTGAAGCAGCCAGCATGTTTAGCTTAACTGGTTACTGTAAGAGAAGAAGTGTGGAGTCTAGCTGACTGTTTTTAAAAAGAAAATCCTCCCAAGAAGTGTTTTCTGGGAGGATTTCTAATATCTTTTTAGAGTACTTGTTTGTCGGATGTCTTGAAATATTCATCTCCCGAGCATGGTTAATGCTGGGTACTGTCGTTTAAGGTGTGACTCCATCTGTTTTATGACGCCAACAGAATGGCCATTAACGGCCCAATTCCGCAACGTCATTTTCCTTAATGTTGCCCTGAAGAATAGTTGCCGTTGCATAATGCACATCAACGACTTGCTTGATCTTCACCGTACCTACCTCTTCTCGTTTAAAGCTCGGAGTTGTTTGCTTCGGACCAGCAAATGGAAGTTTTACGTAGCGATAGACGGCAAGTTCCTGCCCCGCTGTAGCACCATCAGCACTTCCAATGCAGAGATATGCTTCCCCGCCGCTAACGTCCAGGATCTGGCCTTTCATTACGTACTTGTGCCCTGCGGCCTTCATCGAGGCGCAGCCGGCTGCGGTAATCAAAAAGATTGCGAGGAACACATTAACTAACACGGACTTTCTCATACGTTACCTCCTCTTTGTGCTATAAGGTGAAGTTTGTTGCTCAGGAATGATTTTTCGGAACTTCGATTCTAGATACAGTAATTTTGATAAAATCATACCATTTTTTTCATATACCGCTACCTTACTCGAAAAATTTATAAATAGTTGCCCCAGTAAATGTATAACATACCGTTCTTATTTAATAATTTCGTTTATTGTGTAATATAATAATCATACTGAAAATAGAATAACAGGTCCGCGAAGACTTAGCAGGCGCTGTTTTCATTGTCTGCTACTGCTTTGAGCAACCCGAGTATGTGAAGAATATTCCCCATTAACCAGTTTTATTCACCTTAGTGGATTGTCAGGCAGATATATGTTTCCGCAATTTCAAATAGTTAAGACTACCGGCAGCGATTGGCACAAACTTGGCATATAACATACTGACGACAGACATTGGCAAGAGTAATCTGACAACCCCGGAAAGGGGCCGCTGAATGGAGTTGCTGCGAAATGAGGTGAGGATGTCCCCAGGGCCGCGCTTTCGAAAACATTTAAGCCGATGGAACACAGACAAATACCGCACTTATGTAGATTTATTCATGGCACTTGAACAATGTAACATACCGGATATAGTTATTTCAGCATGTCGGTTAGAAGTGAGCCGGGACGGCACGACATTCAAGTGTCAGGTGCTTGGCGCTAAAATCTACTTACACGGAAGGAGTAATGAAAATGAAAAAAATGCTTATGACTTTAGGAATGTTACTCGCAACGATGGCGTTGTCAGGAATGACGGCACAGGCTGAGACTGTAGCAGCCACAAAGGTAATATCAGTTCCAGAGGCAAATAAAGAACAGGTATTGGAGAAAGTACAGACATGGGCAGGCAAAAACTCTCGGTCTTACAGTGAGGACGCTAAATCGGGTATTGTCATGGCAAGCGGAGAAATCACCTATCCCTCGCCTTCAGTAGACAGGATTCAGTACACTATTCTCTTTGAAATGAAGAACAAGATTCAGGGCAACAAGAATACCGTGACATTTGAGAAGGTCATGCTGAAATCCCCTTCACAATTTCTTTCCGACTCCAACGAAACAATCGCCGGACAGGCAAGTCCGATTAAGTCCAAGAAGGACATTACGGCTGCCAATAAAGCCTTGGCCCACGTAGCGGGCAACCTTGAAGCTTATCTGCTCGCTAAAAGCGATGCAACATGCCTGCTGATGAAATGCCCGGACTGCAGTTTATTGGGCACCTCCCCTGAAGAGATGAAGGAGCACATGAAGGGTCATGAACAGTTGAAGGGCCATCCCGGACACGAACCCGCGCCGATGAAATAATCCCGGTTATTTCTCAGGAACCGCCGCTCCCCGCAAAGGAG
>JAJZSC010000397.1 GCA_021849995.1 Bacillota bacterium
GGATCCATAATTACACCTGTATCCTTAATACTACCTGTCATGTTTGATGTTAGAACGAGTGGCCCACATCCTCTACCTAATGCACCTCCACATGGCAGCAATGCGTATTCGGCTAATACCCATGGCAATGCCGCATACGAGATTTTCATCACATCCAGCCCCTTTGAGCTGGCAGCCATACGATTCGTAATGTCTATATCTGCGTAGGTTACTTCAAACTTCGGAGCCCCTGGTATTAGTCCATGTACTATAGCATGGAAAATAAACGTGTCATTAGGACAAGAAGAAAAAGCAATTTTCATATTAACTTAACACCTCCGGCAATACTGAGCTTGCTTGCTCTAATACCTCTAAAGCCTCTTTTATACGCCATGCGTTTCGGTCACGTGGACCAACCAGGTTCGAGATCGCGCGAATTTCCAGAACAGGCACTCCGTAACTACTGGCTGCCAGAGCCACACCATACCCTTCCATCGCCTCAGCTGCGGCTTCTGGCACGCGCCTGGACATTTCAGCGGCACTGGCTGCCGTACCGGTCGCAGTTGATACAGTGATTATTGGGCCTGTAATGACCGGCAACTTTGCCTCATGCAAAGCCAAAGCCACCTTGCTCATCAGGCTATCATCTACACAAATGCTAGTGAAGCCAAAGCCCAACTCATCCAAACGACTAAATCCCTCTAGAGTCTCCACCCCTAAGTCAGCAGCAACAATTTCGTTGGCTACCACGAGGGAACCCACTTCAGCCCTGCCAGGAAAGCCTCCACCAATACCAGCACTTAGGACCAATCCGTATTTATTACTGGCCAACACCTTCGAGGTATGGACGGCAGCTGCTATAGGACCAACGCCCGCAACCATGACATCAAACCTTTTATCACTACCTAGCCCTCGCATCACAGCTTCCCGCTCTACTTCCACAGCAGTCATTACAAGGATACACGTTTCAGATTCTGGCCTCCAGGGTTTTGTCATATCCTCATTAAAGTTTAAACTCATTATCTTTTCTCCTAGTTGTGCTTTAATATATTTTATCCAGCCTCTCCAGTTGCCTTACTGCTAGCGAATTTGAAAACTCAGGTGCAAGCCGGTCAGCTTGAGAAATTCTTCTTGAATAAGGGCGTGACTCTCAGACTGTTCCGAAACATATGCTATGACTTGCATCTCTTTGGGAATAAAAGCCAGACTCTTTTTTAATACAATGCCATGATCATCTATCATTCGTTTGCTGATATTTAATACTTCATGCTGATTGACTGACTGCCCAATTTTAATAGGCCAGTGAATCTCCTTTTCCAATTGTTCGATCAGTGGCCTGTAGCGCTCTCCCACAAGGGGAGAAATGAAAGCTAACTCAATATATGCAGCATTGTCTTGGAACTTAAGACTCTTTTTGAATATTCGATCTGGTATGTCGGCGAAAGCCTTCTCGATATACTTCATCGCTTGGTTTTGTTCCATTGGCTTACCGTTGGTCTTCAATAGTCGATTGGGGCTCTCAGTATTCTTTACTATTCCCGTCACACCGGCACCTTCTTCCATAACCAACCGCATGCCTGACAACTCTTCGAATTCCTTGACGATTTCCTCAGCCCTGTTTACTTTCTGCTGAACTTTAACCTTAAATGCGTCCTCCAATGACATGTAAGAAATCTTGGCTATTTTGTGTTCTTCATCCCCAAATAGCTTTCTAATGATCAATTGAGCTTCCAACTGGTTGCATTCAGAATTAATTTCCACCTTCCACCCCGTCTCTTTTTCGAAAATCTTAATCTTTTCGCTAAGTTGCCGTGCCTTCTGAGGGAACACAAAACTCAGTAAAGCAATTTTTTCTTCAAATCTTGCCCCTTTTTTGTAAAGGCCAGTAACTGATGGAAAATATTGATCAACCAGTGCTAACATGATATTGACCTCCATCTGAGCAGGCGGCTCGTCTGCCTTAATATCTTCCGCACTCCGAGCATGAAAGATAAACGGCCTTCTGGCTTCGGCCTCAAAATAGATAGAATTGTTAATCTGCTGGGAAATCTGCCTCAGTTCATCCTGCTCGAAATTCCGGCGGCCGGTCCAGATATAGCCTAACTCTTCAAAGGTAAATCCCCGTTTTGTTTGATAAGTATCCATAATGAAGGCCCACAGTTTGGGGATGTCCTCTTCCCCGAAAAGAGTTGTCTGAGACAGAGTCGGCAGTTCTTCTTTTAATAATTGCTTTCTGGGCACGCGGATTTTGGGCTCAAACTCCTCGCCATTTCGGGGTGCAAAGACCAACCCCCTAAATTGTTTTTGTATGTCTTGAGCTAATTGGATGGTTACTTCAGAGTTCCCATGCATAAAAAATGCATTCCTGGGTTCCAAAGATTGCACCAGAGAAAGGATTTCCGATTTATCGGCATGTGCCGAAAGACCGTATTTACCGATACCGCAGTTTACAGGGAACGTGATATCACCCAATCTGAGAACTCTCTCTTCGGCTTCACCGTCAGCTAGTGCCAGCAGTAGGTGTCCTGGAGATTCTTCATCCTGATAGCCGGTGAGGGCAATAAAGTTCCCCTCGTCTCCTGCCAAGCGGCTGGCATACCATTGGCTGGGTCCGCCGGTGAGCATGCCAGAGCTTGAGATAATACAGCAGGGCTCACTAGAAGAGATAATTTCTTCCCGCTGGGCTTGGCGGCCTGTTACCGGTATCACATTTTTATCATAGAAAATTTCATTCCCTCTCAGAATCCGTTTGCGCAACTGATGGTTAAGATAGTTCGGGTTTTGTTCATAGACCCGGCAAATATCATTCACCATACCATCCACATAAATCTTGAAGGCAGGAAGCTCACCTTTATTGATGGACCGTTTAAGGACAAGTATAACCTCCTGGGCCCTGCCCAAGGCAAATGCTGGTATTAAGATTTTTTTCCCTGCACTGATCACTTCTCCGACCTTGGCAATCAATCGCTGCTCTTCGATTTCGCGGTTGGCATGCAGTTTGTCGCCATAGGTTGACTCAAAAACGGCAACATCCGGTCTTAACCTTGGGATAGATGCACCCTCCACCGTTCTTTGCGGATTCAGGGCAAAATCGCCGCTGTAAAAAAACGCCCCCTCTTCACTGGCCACATAAACCGCAACCGCACCAGCGATATGCCCGGCATTGTAAAAAGTTACAGTCGTTGAACGCTCAGGAAAGGGCTGAAAGGTGTAACCCGGCGAATAACATATTATCCTATCCAGCGTATTTTTTACCTGTGTCTCTGAAAAAATGGGGATCTCCTGCTCCCGGTTCTCCATGATCTTCAAGCTATCGTACAGCAACACCCGCATTAAATCCTTCGCAGCGTGAGTCATGTAGATCCTAGCTTCCGGGAATTCATGACTCAGTACCGGCAGGCTCCCAATGTGATCCATGTGGGCATGACTGATGAACATCGCATCAACCCCACCATTTTCTTGAATCATCCTTAGATCAGGCATAAAATCCTTGTTCATACCCATACGTATCCCGGCATCAAAAACAAGATTTCGGCCGGCAATTTTCAGGAGGATGCAACTTGCCCCAACTTCCGCAGCCCCTCCGCAAAACATCAATTTCATCTTCATTTACCTTTCTCTTTAACTCTTGCAAATAATGATACCATATTATGGCTCGAAGCCCAAGAATACGACTAGTTTTTCCAGTAAATTAAACAGATTTGATTCTATCAGTCGCGACATTGAATTTGTTCGACAGTAAGCTTAATTGTGGCCAGAGCAAGTGAAAAGGCCCGCTGTATAAGGCATCCCCCATCCGCTCAAGCATCTCAAGACCGACAATTTCCTGTTCAAACA
>JAJZSC010000398.1 GCA_021849995.1 Bacillota bacterium
GAACCGATCGTTGAATACCTGACATGCCCGATTGCAATACTTCCAGCTAAGTTCCTTAAGGTCTGGTCTCCGAAAACTTCAGGGACTAAGCCCATTCCCTTGTAAAGTCGGATCGTGTTTCCAGAAGAAACCGCTATACCGGCACTTTCCTGCCCTCGATGTTGCAAGGCATACAACCCATAATAGGTTAAGCAGGCTACATCTTTTTGCGGAGCAAAGATTCCAAAAATCCCGCACTCTTCCTTAAACTTATCTTCCTCTCCCTGCAACGGAAATGCCTCCCTTAATACAAAAAGACAGCTCACCCAAGGCAAGCTGTCTTCTATAAGTCTGTAAAATAGTTCAACACGCTTTCCTACGCTGGTTCTAACCAGTTCAGGTTCAAAGGGTAAGAGCAAGCTCTTTCTCAGCCTCAAACCGAGGCACCCCTAGCACTAATATTCTGTTTGTTGGCAACTTTATTGTAACGTTTAATAGTAAAACTGTAAAGGATAATCTTAACTTAACTCGTATCAAGACCTTTAAAGCTTTTAAAATCACACCAGGTTCTAACCCCTTGAGATTATCTCATTTAAAAGCAAAAGGGAGATTTTTTATAAATTCTTCTTGTTTTGAGTTTCAAACTGGTTAATATTATAGCTATGAGCAAATCACTATAATATAGCATGAATCGCCCAAATTCATCTTGCTAAATTAAATAGGATACTTTATTAAATAGGATACTTTATTAAATAGGATACTTTTTTAGTTAACTAACTATAGACAGATTCATTAATAGACGGAGGGATTTAGAACTATGCAACATAAGTTTTCACGCACAGAATTATTAATAGGGCAGGAAGGTTTGAATAAGCTTGCCCGATGTCATGTAATCATTTTTGGGATAGGCGGCGTTGGCTCATTCACAGCCGAAGCCCTGGCCAGAGCTGGAATTGGCTCTCTCACCCTGGTCGACTTTGATGATATTTGTTTAACAAATATTAATAGGCAACTCCACGCCTTACATTCTACAATTGGAGAACCAAAGGTTGAAGTAATGAAGAAGAGGATTTTGGAAATCAACCCTTCAGCCAGAGTGACAGCTGTTAAAGAATTCTACAAAGAATCTGAAGCTGAGAGGTTTTTAAACCAAAACCTGGACTATGTAGTTGACGCTATTGACACAGTATCGAGCAAGGTCAGTCTGGCCAAAGAATGCCTGGAAAGAGATCTTCCGATAATCTCAAGCATGGGCGCTGGAAACCGCCTGGATGCCAATAATTATCGAATCGCTGATATCTCCAAGACCAGTGGTTGTCCATTGGCCAAAGCCATGAGAAAGCTTCTGAAGAAACACGGGATAACCTCTGGACTCAAAACAGTCTATTGCCCTGATCTTCCCCAGACCCCTCTGGAAAGCGAATCTGACTGCCGGAACAACTGTATTTGCCCGGGCGGGGATGCCCATTGCTCAAAAAAGCGGCAGATCCCCGGCAGTATTTCCTTTGTACCTTCAGTGGTGGGTTTACTTATTGCCGGTGAAGTAATCCGGGACTTGCTCATTAAGAATTAATCCCAAGAAACATAGACAACTGTCAGTTCACAGACCACAGTTTAGGTAAAGCTTTGGTCCTTTTGACTAAAGCCTCACCCAAGAGGGAGGCTTTTTTACATAGTGAAAAAATCCAAATATGAATTTCCGACTAAAAACTTGTGAAGAACTTATGAATAATCAGGATATCCCTATAATCCCTGTTCAAATACCGAAATATCCCTTGTACAATTGAGTCAGTACTGTATTAAAATATGTACTAAGAAGTACTTATGAGAGCATGATAGCGCTTTAACCAAAAAGCCAATCAAAATTTTCAGGGGGGGTTATTAACTCAATGTCATCTAAGAACAGCAAAAAAGAGAAATTCACCAACCAAAAGAAAAGTAGTGCACCGATTTACATTGCCAGTACTATCGTTGCAATCGCGATTTTTGCAGTGATTTATTTTGTTGTAGGCAACAAGGATTCAGATCTTGCCAGCAAAACGACTGCGAGTATTGGCCAACCAGTAAAATATAGTGCTAGTGATAAACTCCAACAGTCAGATGTTCCTAACAAAATTGAAAATGGTAAAGTAATTGTAACATCCTTAAATACACTTAAAGATAAAAAATTTGTTTGGACAGAATATAAGGCTAATGGAAAAAGAGTTCCCATTACGGCAATGGTTCAACCAGATGGCAAAGTGTTAGTTGCTGTTAGTATTTGTGAACCATGTAACAGCGAACGCTTTCACATCACTGGCAATAAGTTAATTTGTAATGCATGTGGATCAGTCTGGGATCTTCAAACCCTAAAAGGGATCACCGGTGGTTGTTTAGATTATCCACCAGATGCGTTAACATACTCTATTGACGGTGATAATTTAGAGGTTCCACAGTCGGTACTGGATGCTTGGCAACCACGCGTATAAAGTAATATTTGCAGCTTAGAATTGGATTAAAACAAAACTAAAATATATTGTTACAGAACTGGCAAAAGCGCTGACACACTCTATTAAGGAGCCGTGTCGGCTTCTATCTACATATCTACCTGTCTAATCCGTATAGAAATCCTCGAATACGTTTTTCTTTACGTATCTTTAATACGGGAGGTAAAGAATGGCCTTAATTGAAGTCTCCGGTGTCAGCAACACTTACCAAGGTGGGGACGGCATAGTTACAGCATTAAAGGATGTTAATCTAGCTATTGAGGAAGGAGAATTCCTGGCTCTAATGGGCCCTTCTGGTTCTGGAAAAAGCACTTTACTTAGCATATTAGGGGTGCTGAATCCGCCCAGTACCGGAACAGTTCTCATCGATGACATAGATGTATATAGTCTGTCCTCAGAACGGCAGGCCGATTTTCGTCATGAATATGTAGGATTTGTTTTTCAGCAATATCAACTGATTCCTTATTTAACTGCCATAGAAAACGTTATGCTCCCACTAGCTATCACTTCTCTTTCGAATAAAGAACAACGCGAAATGGCCCAGTCTGTTCTTGATAAAGTTGGCCTTGGACAAAAATTATTTAGACTCCCAAACCAACTTTCCGGTGGGGAGCAGAATCGTGTTGCTATTGCCAGAGCTATAGTAAACAGGCCCGCTATAGTGTTTGCTGACGAACCGACTGGAAGCCTGGACAGCAGTACTGCCCGCGAACTTTTGGATTTGTTTAAATATCTGAATAGTGAAGGCTTAACTATCATCATGGTTACTCATAACAAAGAAAACCTGGATTGGGTTAGCAGATCGGTTTACATCAGGGATGGGGTTTTAGGTCCTATTCCTAACGACCTATAGGAGGGAAACACATGAACCTCACCAAAATAGCAGCTCAAAACCTCTTACGTCGAAAAAACAGATCTATCATCCTGATTCTCAGCGTCTTAATTGGAGTAGGTTCAGTCCTCTTCCTCTATCTTTCTTCTAGAGCTATGACGGAGGATATCGCTAATAAATTGGATCAATACGGCTCAAATATTCTCATCCTACCGGAAGCAGGCGAATCCTTGACCTTCGGCGGAGTAACTGTTGACTCCCCCGCCAAGATTCAAGAGCTTAGTCCTGAATTGATTCCACTGATGAAAACGATCAAAAACAATGAAACCCTGGCAACAATAGCTCCAAAGCTGCTCGCTAATACAACCTTAAACAACTATGATGTCTTGTTACTTGGGGTAGATTTCACTCAAGAGCTCCGGCTAAAAAAATGGTGGAAGATAGATGGACTGAACAAAAGACAGATTCCCAAAGAAAATCAGATTCTCCTAGGAACTGAAGTTGCCTCCCGTTTAAAT
>JAJZSC010000399.1 GCA_021849995.1 Bacillota bacterium
TAGAAGTTGCGGCAGAAACAGTTGTCACGGTTGAAAAAGCTCTGGAAATTCTTTTGTCCTCCTTAACTGTTGTCAGTCAGGGGATTCGAACAGAAACAGAAAAGATTCCTTTTAATGTTGTTACCAAAACCGATTATAACCTAGTGAGCGGACAAACAAAGGTCAGTCAGTATGGAAGTGATGGACAAAAAGAGGTTAAATATTCGTACGTACAGAGAAATGGTAAGATCATTTCAAAAACAGTTCTTGACGAGAAAGTTATAAAAGCGGCAGTTCCTCAGATTGTTTTACAAGGACCACAACGAACTTCTGCAATGGTTGGATATTCCCGGGGGAGCGGGCAACTATCCTCAGGTATGATCTGGCCTTTGCGTGGGAGAATTACCTCTTATTTTGGGTACCGAGGGAGTGAATTTCATACCGCTATTGATATAGAAGGTAATCAAGGTGATCCTTTTGTAGCGGCAGCCTCTGGTACTGTTATCAGTACTGGTTGGGACGGCGGCTATGGAAACAGCATTCTTATCGATCATGGCAATGGGGTTAAGACACGATATGCTCACTGTTCGGAGTTGCTTGTTACTCCAGGCCAGTCTATTTCAAAAGGTGACAAAATTGGAACTGTCGGTTCGACGGGGCGTGCTACTGGGTCTCATCTTCATTTTGAAGTGATTATTAACGAAGATTACACTAATCCGTTAAACTATTTAAGTCGTTCGGATTAGTGTTTTTTCATAAACCTTATTCTTGAGCAAATTCCTGCACATAGAGATTCCCGTAAGCGGATCCGTAAGCCATGCCCACGCCGATGTGGGTAAACTTAGGGTCAAGGATGTTGGCACGGTGGCCTGCACTGTTCATCCAGTTACTCATCGCTCCGGCGACAGACTTATTACCGGCAATATTTTCTCCGGCCCACTTGTAGGAGATACCAACCTTCGTCATCATGGCCCACGGACTGCCAAAGGTCGGAGAGGTGTGATCGAAGTAGTTGTTAACTTTCATATCATTAGCCTTGGCACGTGCCACTGCTACCAAGCGAAGGTCTGCAGCAAGGGGCTTTAAGCCTGCGGCTGTACGCTCCTTGTTGACCATGTCAATCATCAATTGCTCGTCAGCAGTTAAGGACGTAGCAGGGGGGATTGCAGGTTGAGTAGGTGCCGGGGCAGGAGTTGTTGGGGCAGGTACTGGCGTAGGTGTCGGTGCGGGAGCTGGAGTTGTTGGAGCAGAAGTGGTCGGAGCAGGTGAAGTTTGGGTTGGAGCAGTTACAGGTGAACTTTTAGCTAAAAGGTATTTTAAGGAAATTAAACTTCCAGTTTGTGTAGTGATCTTTGGCACAGTTTGGGTAGTTGTAGAAGTTGTAGATGGCGCCGTATTGGAAGGAGTCGGGCTGACTGTAGTAGTAACCGGACTCGTTGATGTTGGTTGAGGTTTAGATACAACGGTTCCATAAGAATTAATCTTAACTACGGAGCCTGATGTCGTGGTTGTTGTACCGATATTGATAGCTGCTTGAGCCGGTAAAGCAATTGCCGCTAACAAAACAAAGGTTTGGAAACCAAGTAGAATCTTCTTCACAATGAATACCTCCTTGTAGAAAAGCTTAAGTTTGTCCACGTTTGAACAATGTCATTATAGCTTGTAATGCTTGAAAAACCTAGCGGTAGATAATGCCAACTTAGTGAAATAAAATATGTTGTTGGTTTTTAACTTTTTAAAGTATTAAGGATTTTGTTGTAATTTTTTTGTTAGAAAAGAGGCCTAATTTAAGTTTATATTTGGTGAACTGTGTGAAAAGGTATCATAAAATATCTTTAGCTTTAATAGTGTTTGTTAAAGGAAGGTGTAGAAAATGCTCTCACCTAGTCTCGAGGATTACTTGGAGGAGGTTTATCGCTTCTCTTTGGTACATCAGACTGTTCGAGTTACTGATATCAGTAATAAGCTGCATGTTTCCTTACCTTCAGTAACTAAAGCATTAGGGAAATTAAAGGCTCAAGAATATATTACCTATCAACGTTATGGTGAAATAGGATTAACAGATAGAGGAAGAGAAATGGGGGGTTACCTTGTAGAGCGCAATCAATTGCTCCAGGAATTCCTTGCTTTAATTTGCGCTGATTGTGATATAGCTGCCGAAGCTGAGGCGATGGAACACTATCTGTCTAAAGCAACAATCAACTCTATTCAATCCCTTGTCAAGTTCATGAAGAATAACCCCGAGTGGTATCAGACTTTTGTAGACTACATACGCCAAAGATTAAAAGGTTGTTAAGAATATACATCCGAAATCATGTTAAAGTTAAACCAATCCAAAGATACGAGCGAATTGGGTTATGACAAAGCAAACGATGAAGGCTATTAGAGTGGGCATGGCAAAAGCTATAAAGGTCCATTTTTTATTGCCAGTCTCTTTAAAGATAGTAAGTAGAGTTGTGCTGCAGGGCCAGTGAAGAAGTGAAAAGAGCATCGTGTTAACAGCGGTTAGCCAAGTCCATCCGTAGCTAATTAAGAGTTTCTGCAATTCGCCGACGTTGTCAAAGTCTAATAAGTATCCGGTAGATAGGTAACTCATAATGAGGACGGGTAAGACAATCTCATTAGCAGGCAAGCCAAGAATGAAGGCGAGAAGAATAAACCCGTCCAGTCCTATGGCCTGGGCTAAAGGATTCAACCAATAGGCCAGGTGGCCAATGATACTTAAATTGCCAATATATACATTGCCGAGGACCCAAGTTATCGCTCCTGCTGGTGCAGCCATTACGATCGCCCGTCTGAGAACGAAAATCGTACGGTCAATAATGGAGCGATAGATGACTGCCCCGAATTGAGGTTTACGATAGGGCGGTAATTCTAACACCAGAGAGGATGCTTCACCTTTAAGAAGGGTTTGGGATAAGAAGCGCGAAGCTAGGAACGTTACAGCTATGCCTATCATCACCAAACCGGTTATAACCACTGAGTTTAAGGCTGTTTGCATAGAGGAAGCGATACTCCCGCTGATAAATATTGTGCTGATAGCGATTAAGGTCGGGAACCGCCCGTTACAGGGTACAAAATTGTTGGTCAAAATGGCAATTAGTCGTTCGCGGGGAGAATCAATGATTCTGCAGGATACTATACCGGCGGCGTTGCAACCGAAGCCCATGCACATGGTAAGACATTGTTTGCCACAGGCTTTTGATTTTTTAAATAGGTGATCTAGGTTAAAAGCGACGCGAGGGAGGTAACCTAAATCTTCCAAGAGGGTAAACAGAGGGAAAAATATGGCCATAGGCGGAAGCATAACAGATACGACCCAGGCCAGAGTCCGATATAAGCCCAGAACAAGGATTCCGTGCAGCCATTCAGGGGCACCTGCCATTTGAAACCATTTAGTAAGCTGATCCTGGAAGGCAAAAAGTATGTTAGCGATCATCTTGGAAGGAATATTTGCTCCTGTGATTGTTAGCCAAAATATGATCCCTAGAAGGATGACCATAATTGGATATCCCAGCCAACGGGAGGTTAGAATATCGTCTATTTTAGAATTAAAATCAGTTTTATTGGAGTGTTTGGTAAGTATAGTTTGCCCGGCAATTTGCTCGGCGTTAGCGAATATATCAGAAACAATCTTGTCACTGATGCCATTTATAGCAGTAAGGCGGATTTTATCCGCCTCAGCACGTACTTTTGCAAATGCTGCAATAGGATTTATTACTGTACTCATACTGCATCCTCCTGTAACCCTTGAAAATGCTTTTGAATTTCTAGATAATGAGTAATACTATCAATAAAAAAATCCTCCCCCTAAGCTC
>JAJZSC010000400.1 GCA_021849995.1 Bacillota bacterium
TTTACGTCTTAAAAGTGTCCAATGGCTCTTGAAAGCCTGTTTACAACCGACTTGGTATTTTCGTGCGTATGCTGATGATGCTCGCTCATATATGAGCCTCCTTATGGTTTTTGTGAAAGAACCATTTAAACCAACGTTTTCAATATCCCCCCGTAGGGGATATTGAAAGTATAACACCAGTCATTGAAAACTTCAATAATCGTTTGATTGGCCTATTGAGAAATCGATAGGTTTTTGATTGCCGAGCTTTTTGGCGTGGAGCCATCATATCCGTTGGCTATCGCGTTGGAAACACAGTTCAGTCAGACAATGGGCAACAGGATGCTGCAAAATTTTGCAATTCGTGGATGAGTAAAAGAACACAGCTAAACCCGCTCGCGGAGCTGGTTTTATGATATACTAAACGATATGTGTATTATATCGCTCTTGTAAAGATGTTAATAGGGCTAACGATGTTAAATAAACCAAGATGGAGGCTAACAAATGTATAGCTTTAAGAACGATTACAGCGAAGGAGCGCATCCTAGAATATTGAATGCTTTGATTGAATCAAACTTTGAGCAGGACGAGGGTTATGGGGAGGATAGCTATTCACGAAAAGCGATTGACCTGATAAAACAAAGAATTGGACGGAATAACATAGATATTCACCTATTCTCAGGTGGTACACAAACGAATCTTACCGCTCTTTCAGCTTTCCTAAGGCCTCATGAAGCCGCAATTGCAGCCAACACCGGTCATATATTGGTACATGAGACAGGAGCAATCGAAGCCACAGGACATAAAATTATTTCTATTGAAGTAGAAGACGGGAAACTAAATCCTTCGCACATCAAAGCCGCACTTGATGCTCATACTGACGAGCACATGGTGAAGCCTAAGTTGGTTTACATTTCCAATACGACAGAAATAGGTACAATATATAAGAAGGACGAACTGGAACAGATAAGCAAGTTCTGCAAGGAAAATAATCTTATTTTGTTCAAGGATGGTGCAAGGCTGGGTTCGGCTTTGTGTTCGGCAGAGAATGACCTGGAACTTTCCGATCTGGCAACACTTGTTGATGCTTTCTATATTGGTGGAACCAAAAATGGAGCACTTATAGGTGAAGCTCTAGTGATTTGCCGTGATTCACTTAAGGAGGATTTCCGATTCCATATGAAGCAGAAAGGAGCGCTCCTCGCAAAAGGAAGACTCCTAGGCATACAGTTTCTTGAGCTGTTCAGGGACAACTTGTACTTTGATCTGGCAATGCACGCAAATAAGATGGCAGGTTTGCTTAGGGATGAAATAAGCAAAGCAGGCTTTGGGTTCCTGACACATTCGCCATCAAATCAGATCTTTCCTATACTGCCAAATTCATTAATCACCGAACTCCAGGATAAATATTCATTTTATATCTGGGCAAAGGTCGATTCAGACCATTCAGCAATTCGCCTGGTCACCTCCTGGGCAACAAAAGAGGAAGCCGTATCAGCTTTTATTATGGACATGAAAAAGGCACTGAAATGTGTTGACATGGAGACCGAAGTAGAGTTATATCAGAAGTGAATAAAGTGCTTAGAAAATATGCGGTGGAGGTAGAGTCATGGAACAATTTGAAAAGGTAACAATAGTGAAGAAAGCAAATGTTTATTTTGATGGAAAAGTAACGAGTAGAACTGTTTTGTTTAATAATGGTGAAAAGAAAACATTAGGAATTATGCTGCCGGGAGAATATGAATTTGGAACCTCGGATAAGGAACTTATGGAGATCATCGAAGGAAATCTTGAAGTTCAATTACCTGAGAGTAGTGAATGGTGCACTTTTAAAAGTGGAGACTCGTTTGAGGTGGCGGCAAATTCGAAATTTAAGCTGATTGTGAAAGAAACGACCGATTATTGTTGTTCATATCTTGATAAGTAGAATATTTCTAATAAAACGCATCTGCTGGAAATGGGCAGGTGCTTTTTTCATTCTCTTAATCTATTCCTGGATACATGAGCTGATGATTATGCAAGAGTTCATAACCTCTCCCTGCTAAGGATGTCTCATGTCTATAGGATTGTTGTATCCTGGGGAGTTTTTAATCCCAGTTTAGCTTTCTAATTTAGCCAAAGATTTCTAGAAATTCCGGAAAGCCCCGGAATTTTTGAAACTCTGGTCTTAGTTATACTAATTTTTAGACTATTATGATAAATTAGAGGGGAGTGAACTTAAAAAAGTGTAGAAAGATAATAATTACTAATGTGCTCCGGATTTAGGGGAGTATGGTTAAATTTGGTTATACTTGTCCCTGAGTGACCAGTAAACAGGAGGGAAAAGGCATGGATTCAAATTCAAAAATAAAACTGGATCAAGTTTTCCAAGCTGTTAACGCTGGTATTATTGTTATTGATGATCTAGGTGCAATCTATTACTGTAACCCAGTTGCTGCTAACTTCATTGGACTTGACGTGAGGGATATCATGGGCAAACCAATTATGGAAGTTATCGCGAATTTGAAACTCAGCAGCGTTGTACAGGATGGAGGAAACTACTCCGACCAGCTGCTGATTGGGGAACAGACGGTTATTACGAACAGTTCCCCCATAAATCAAGACGGAAAAACGATGGGAGCGGTTGCAGTTTTTCAGGATGGCAGTGAGTTGCAATCATTATTATCGTGCTTAGATAATACGCAGAATAGCCTTGATGGGCTGGAAAGTATTTTTGAACAGGCCTACGATGGTGTTATTGTTGTGGACTGTAAAGGCAGGTAAACCCAGGAATTTATCGTTGATTTATGCGGCAGGGCAGGGTGATTCCAAAGATCGCGGCATGAACCATTTGGCGCATGATGGCCTTGTAAAGCGCGTCGTCGGTGGGCACTGGAACCTGGCGCCGAGGTTAGGCAAGATGGCTGTAGAAGAGAAAATAGAAGCCTACAATTTTCCACAGGGAGTTATTACCAATCTCTTCCGGGATATCGCAGCAGGCAGGCCAGGGACGTTAACCCACATTGGCCTTGAGACCTTTGTCGATCCACGTCATGGTGGAGGAAAGCTAAACCAGATCACCCATGAGGATTTAGTAGAACTAACTAGCTCAAAAGCCTGCCTGGTTTTAAATCGATTGCCAATGCCTTTCTTAGCATTGGACAAAACGTCAGTCCGCTTCCTTCGGAAGCTGTTACCGTCAACATCCTGGCTGGTATTACAGGCTCTGCCTCGGGTGGAATGAGTATTGCCCTGGATACCTTTGGGAAACAATACTTAGAATGGGCTAATAGGGTAAATGTAAATCCTGAACTCCTGCACAGAGTTGCTAGCATAGCTTCAGGCGGAATGGATACTTTGCCCATAATCTAAGCGCAAGCAGCCCGTCAGAGTTCTCGATTTTTCCCGTAGCCACGTTCTGCTCGAATTACATTGCAGTATTCCTCAAGTTATAGACTATTTTAATTCTGTGATGCTTAGGAAACGGTGGCAAAGATGTTCTTAAATACTTCGATTTTCTAAATCCAAGGAATCCATTAACTGGTCCACACGTCTTTCCTTGTGAAACGTGTGGTGCTGAAATTTATCCTGTATATGGTTCAAGAAACAAGAGCGTATGCCTGAAGGCACGCTTTTTTACTTTTGAATGAATTCGGGGCATTTAACCCCTTTTTCTTTGCTTGTTGGGATAGTCCGCCCCTAAACCTGTTAGTCTGGACATGAGTACGATCGAATTGTCAGCCCAGATAAATTATATAATATCAGCTTGTCGCAAATATTATACTCTTGATATAGACGATTATCTATCTCAAGAGTATA
>JAJZSC010000401.1 GCA_021849995.1 Bacillota bacterium
TAATACATCGGTAAGATACTTACTGATTTCCTTAAAGAGAATATCCACCCGATCCTCTTTCTTGGCTACTTGGTTAAGCAGTGAAACATCATTCTTTTCCAGTATACCGGCAATGTCCCTGGTCATATCAAAAACGTAATCGAATGTCCGGTTAATTTCCTTGGTGGCCAAACCCAGTGCAATGGCCGGGGTGTCAATAAGATTTTGATCCAAATAACGAGGGCGGAATACATCCTTTGACTCTTTGCTATCCGGCAGCAGCTTCCCTAGAAGGAACTCAAACTGGGAGGTAAAAGGAAGAAAGAGAATCGCGATGACAATATTGAAAAATGTATGGACATTTGCAACCTGGTAGCCCACCGATGAAGTTAACTCCTGCATAAGGGCGGCAAGGGGGGTAATAAAAGGCAAAAAGAGAATAACTCCAGCCAGCTTGAAAAGCAGATGGGCAGTGGCCACCCTTTTCGCGGCCCGCGGGGACCCGAGGCTAGAAATAATGGCAGTAAAGGAAGTGCCTATATTGGCCCCAAAAAGTAAATATATTGCGGCATGAAGCGTAATCAGGTGATGCATGCCCAAAACCATAATAACGCTGACTGATGCAGCACTGCTCTGAATTAAAAAGGTAAATATAGCAGCAAGTAACATCGCCAACAGAGGCTTGCTGCCGATTTGCGCCATTAGATGAGGAAAAAGAGGGGCTGTCTGTAGCGGAACCATCACATCGGACATTATTTTTAATCCCAGGAACAAAAGGCCGAAACCAATTAATACCTGACCATATCTACGAAAGCGCTCATCCTTGGTAAAAAAAATAATACCGGCACCTAATCCCACGATGGGCAACGCAACCTCTGTGATTTTTAAGGCTATTAACTGAGCCGTTACAGTGGTACCGATATCCGCGCCAAGAATTACACCGAGGGTTTGTTTTAAGGTCATTATCCCTGCGCTGGTTAATCCCACCAGAATAACAGTGGTCGCGGTACTGCTCTGAAAAAAAACAGTAACCGCCGCCCCCACGATTAGCGAACTGATTCGGTTATGAGTAAGGGTACTCATAACGGTACGAAGCCGAGCGCCTGCGATTTTTTGCAAGCCCTCACTAAGGGTCTGTATACCATACAGCAAAAGACCCATACCCCCTACCAGTCCCAGAAATAAATAACTCCACATATTCATCTCTTCTTCCGCAAATAATAATAAAGCTATGAACGAAGCTGAGAAAATGTTAACTGCTTCGCTGAAACCCAAAAAAATCCTCTACGTTTAAAATATCGGTATCATCCTAAACTTTATTATTTCAATCCTTTCTGCTGTTTTATAGCAATCTAGAGATATGCCTGTTTTTTTCTATGCTTAATTTTTCCAAGTAATTTATATTCACCAACAGTAATATATATAATTCAGTTATCCTAAAAGCAACCCATTGCTACGAGAAGCAATGTCCGCTCAAGAAACAGGTCGATTTTATGCGGATTACCTGTTTACACATCCGTTGTGATAAGAAACGGCTCGATTTGAAATTAAACGAACTTTTACAAGCAGAAATAATCGTGCTAAAATAGGTAATCTAAATAGTTAAATAGTCAGTGATGCAGTATCCTAGTCGGGTATCCTATTACGAAGGCGGGGCTAAAAATCCGCCAAGGGCACATCGATGAAGTTCCTGGTGCTGGCTTTCGACGCCATCGGGGGCTGGTGCTGGGAGTTAAGGTTGAAGGGCTAAATACAAAGGCATGTATGATGTCCCTTCTTCCGTGGAGACCCGGTCTGTAGGTGAAGAAAAAAAGCTTACGTCCGGGGTGTAACCTGCATGTGGTAGAAGCTGCGTGCAGTGTAGCCCGCCTTGAAGTGGCTACGGGGAATGAAGGGCTTCTAATTTTGGAAGCAACCTTTTGAAACCGTAGACTGCAACAGAGGCTAGCAATAGGATCAACCGTAAAGGAAAACTTCTAGGCTGTCTATCAACAGGATGGGGCAGTCCGGGGATTACAGTGCGGACTCAGTGGCAATCCGGTCCCGAGCGTTAGCTCGGAGGGGTTTTAAAGGGAAACCGCCCATACGGCAACGATGGGTAACCCGCTGGGAAAACCTACCGGACCTAAGCCGCAACATTTACCTGGATATGCTGTCACTGAACCAAATTTAAAAGCAACCCTTGCGAGGGTTGCTTTGTCATTTAACCAATAAGTAGTAAATGATTAAAATATTCAACACAAAATTTGGAACTTAACCTTCTTTCTTTGCCAAAAGCCGTTTGAAGTAAAAAAAGATGGGTAAAGGAATGATAATCCATCCAAAACTCTTAACAAGAGTGTTCTTCGTTCTACTAATCTGTCTTTCTTTTTCCGACAATACCATCGCTGCGTACTTTTCTTGCAGCTGTTTTTCAGAGAGTTGTGTACTGACTCCCTCTTTAGATCCCATCGTTCTGTATTCTTCATAAGATTGGTAATAGGGTGTCGGAGAAACAATATCTGCGACTGCCATAAATACACTAATACTTCCACCAATAATCATCATTAATGTTGCAAATAACACTAAATAAACATAAACATTTTTAATCATATCATCTCCCCCTTCCGCTGATTGAGCTTTTACTCCTAAAACAATATAAATTATCAATACGATAACTAATAATGCACCCAGTATCAAAATATTCACCTTTCACCTCTTTCCAGTTCAGATTAATTAGTTACACTACTCTAATAATCTGATTCAGAAAATCGACGATGGCTTTTGTTGGTTTAAATGCCCGGGTGGGAGAACCAACGATTAACAACTTCAATCCTATTAAATGTTGGGGTTTTATATCTTTAATCCGGAATGCTTCCACATTTTCTTTAGGATCCATAGAGTCACGGATTGCTAAAGCAATTTGCTCTGTGTTACCGAAGATCGAATCATAAATGATGATTGACTTCATCAGAGGTTACAGCCTCCTTACACTTGTTCCAATAGATAAATATTCCGCATATTCCCTGGTAATCCCTCTATTGTTGTCGGACTAAATGTAGTTATTATGAAAGCCTAACGACAACATTTGGCAAATAATTTCTTGTAATAATAATTAGGTTTCTGGTAAAATTAACAATGAGCACAATCTTGTGCACAAAGGAGAGGCCATGAACGTTATTCGAATCGGGGACAAGGTCATTAACCCAGACCGAATCCATCGCACTGTAGACCAAATACTGGAACTGCGACAAGCCGGTCTTTCACAACAAGAGGTGGCGGATCGCCTGAATGTAGATCGTACGCTAGTCTCCCGCCTGGAAAGTCTGGGGGAAATCCGCAAAGGATCCCAATTAGCCTTGGTCGGTTTTCCGGTGGGCAACGCCGATGAACTGAAACGAATCGCCCAGGAAGGCGGCATTGACTTTATTTTTCTGATGAATGAAGAAGAACGCCTTCGTTTTGTGGAAGAGAAAAATGGTGCAGAGCTTGTAAATAACTTTATGTCCTTGATATCCCAATTGAAGAAGTATGATGTTGTCATCTTCATTGGTTCTGATATGCGTATACGAATGGCCGAAGCCATTTTAGGACCCAGAGTCATCAGCTGGGAGATTGGTATATCTCCCCTCACCGAGGATCGCTGGGTTAACCCGGAACAGCTTGGACAGTTAATTCATCAGCTTAAAAGCACTGACCAAGGAACTATAGCCAGGGAGATTGTCACTCAGCAGGCAGACACCGCAAAAAATTAATTAGACCATGCTTACGCTAAAGTAAGATCAAACATAAACTAAGGGGTATCAATGAATGCATAAT
>JAJZSC010000402.1 GCA_021849995.1 Bacillota bacterium
AGAAATGTCCAAAGTGCCAGGAATGTCAGAAGCTTTATAGAAAAGAGAAAACCAAAGCATGCAGTAATTGCAGGCACAGGGTTTATTGGATTTGAAATGCTGGAGAATCTCTTGGCTGTTGGAATAAATGTTAGTATTGTAGAAAAGATGAGCAAGATAACACCTAATCTTGATGAAGATATGGCAGCTTTTTTAGAAAGTGCTCTAGCCAAAAAGAACATAGCCATTATGAAAAATACAAGCATTGTTGAAATCCATGAAAACAAGGTCGTTCTAGAGGATGGAAGAGAGATAGAAAGTAATATGGTTATTATGGCAACAGGAGTAAAGCCTAACATAATACTTGCAAAGGAAGCAGGAGTAGAAATTGGAGTTACCGGTGCAATAAAGGTTAATAGCAAGATGCAAACAAATATCAAGGATGTCTATGCTTGCGGTGACTGTATTGAGACTTTCTCTGTAATTACAAGCAAACCTGTATATAGACCATTAGGTTCAACAGCAAACAAAACCGGAAGAATTGCAGGAGATGCACTTACCGGCGGTACTTTAGAATATAGAGGTAATCTAAGCACTGGTATATTTAAATTATTTGACATGACCATTGCAAATACAGGGCTATCGGAAAGAGAGGCCATAGCCGAAGGATATGAAATAGTCGTATGTCATAATATTAAACCAGATAAACCGGATTATTTTCATGGTAAGGAAATGGCAATAAAAGCAATTGCGGATAAAGCAACACAGAAACTGCTAGGCGTACAAATTGTTGGGTATGTGGGTGTAGATAAGAGAATAGATGTGTTTGCGACATTAATTACATATTGTGCAAAGGTTAGTGACCTTTTCCATTTGGATTTGGCTTATGCACCTCCATTCTCAACAACCAAAGATCCTGTTCACTATACAGGAATGATATTGGATAATGCTTTAAATAACAATAGACCGATTATTACAGCAAAGGATACTCAAAAAGTAGTTGACAGAAGGGAAAAAATACAGATTATTGATGCAAGGGCCACCAAACAATATGATGAAGCTCATGTTGATACTGCTATAAATATACCACACGATAAACTTAGAAAAGAATTGGAGACTCTGGATAAGGATGTTTTAACCATCACTTACTGCAATAAAGGAGTAACAGGAAATGCAGCCCAAAATATATTGATCAACCATGGTTTTAATAAGGTTTATAACCTGTCCGGGGGACATAAGTTCTATAAGGCAACAAAACAAAGTTGAAATAATTATAAATAACTTATAAGGGGGTAAATTATTAATGGAAGAAAGAAAAATTAATTTAGGATTTATTGACAGGTATTTAACTCTTTGGATTTTTTTAGCCATGGCAATTGGCGTGGGGATAGGGTATCTGTTTCCAAACGTACCGGTTTTTCTGAACAAATTTACAATTAATAACGTCACCAATATTCCGATTGCTGTCGGGCTAATTATTATGATGTATCCGCCGCTGGCTAAAGTCAATTATCATGAACTAGGCAAAGTATTCAAGAACACCAGAGTTCTGGGGCTTTCCTTAGTCCAAAACTGGCTGATAGGACCGCTTTTGATGTTTGCACTTGCTCTCATCTTCCTGCGTGGTTATCCGGAGTACATGGTAGGCTTGATCATGATTGGATTAGCCCGATGTATTGCGATGGTCATTGTCTGGAACAGCCTTGCCGAAGGAGACACAGAGTATGCGGCTGCGTTGGTGGCATTTAACTCAATCTTCCAGGTTCTGTTCTATGCGGTTTATACCTATATATTTATTACGGTCTTGCCAAGTATCTTTGGTATACAGGGTATGGCTGTCAAGGTGTCTATCGCAGAAGTGGCAGGCAGCGTGGCGCTTTACCTCGGGGTTCCCTTCCTGGGCGGTATGCTTACCAGGTTAATCCTCGAGCCTGCCAAGGGTAAGGAGTGGTATGAGAAAACCTTTATACCTAAAATTAGTCCTGTGACGCTTGTGGCTCTCCTGTATACGATTATCATCCTTTTTTCATACAGGGGCGAAAATATCGTGAAGCTGCCGCTTGATGTTGTGCGTATTGCTGTTCCGCTGGCTATTTATTTTCTGGTGATGTTTTTCGTTTCCTTCTATATCAGCCGTAAAGCGGGCATCAACTATCCTCAGACAGTCAGTTTATCCTTTACGGCATCAAGCAACAATTTTGAACTGGCGATAGCGGTAGCTATAGGGGTATTCGGTGTCAGTTCCGGTCAAGCCTTTGCGACAGTTATCGGTCCGCTGATTGAGGTTCCGGTATTAATCAGTCTGGTCAACGTTGCTTTGAGGTGGAAAGAAAAATATTACAGCAAGGATGACTTAAAAGTTCAGTTGAAGGATAGGTAAGAATAAATGGAGGTGGCTTATGAAATTTTGTATCTCTACGGTGGCTTCTGATTACATTAAACAAAAAGGCGGGGAAATCATAATTTTCAAGGGTAATCTGATGAGCTGCTGCGGCGGTACCATGCCAAACCCCATGCTAGAGGTGGGACACCCGCGCCGACCATTAGAAAATTACCGCATCCTCGAAGAAATGGGGGTAACAATATACTTGGATAATGACCTGCTGCCTTACCAGGGTATCGCAGAAATTGGTCTGATGAAGAACTTGTTTTGGAAATCCATCTCTTTTAATTATCGGGAAGAGTAATCAGCATAAGACAAAATAGTGATACTCAGGTATAAGTATTTCATGGCAGGGAGATATCTAAGAATATAAGGTAGAAATAAAATAAACCCTTTTTAAATAGAGCAACTTCTATTATTTTAATGGCGGTTGCTCTATTTCTACTATAGTATTATTGTGATTTATTAGTAAGCGTCAAACTGGTCCGGACGTGAGCTATACCAAGTCAGGTTCTCCCACGCCAAGTAAATCACAAATAGCATTGTTGATCATGATCCTGTAATCTTCGTCATCTATGGTGTGGCTCTCGGCATATTCAACAGCATCATCTACCGTGTCTGCAAATTTGCGTGCCAGGCGTTTGTTCTCCCGTTCCATCATGGGAAAATGTTCAATGACATAGCCTGAATAATCCATTTCAAAGGCTTCTCGCGATATTTTTCCGTCGGCGAAATCGGAGGCAAACTCGATCATGAACGCTGTATGTTTTCCTACTTTCATTAGTCTTCCTCCCATGGATATTTTTCAGGTTCTACATCGTTTGGTCTTGGTGCAAAGACCTTGTCCGGCAATGCGCTGCTTCCGGGCAGGAAGTCGTTAACAGTACCTGCAAAACCGGGTTTTCCCAGATTAGGAGCGTTAGTCAGAATCCACGTTAAATACTCAAACGGATTCATGCCGTTTTCCTTTGCAGTAACAATCAAGCTGTAGTAAACTGCACTGGCTCTTGCACCGCCCGGTGTGTTGGAAAAAAGCCAGTTCTTGCGCCCAATGACAAAGGGCTTGATGCTGCGCTCCGCACGGTTATTCGATATTTCCAGGCGACCGTCGAGCAAATATCGCTCAAGGTATTTTTTCTGAGACTTTGCATAATACACTGCCTTGCCGAGCAGGGTATTTGGCAGCGCGGTAAGCTGGTCAATCCAATCAAAGAATTCATCCATCAGCGGCCTGGCAAGCCGTTCCCGCTCCTCCAGTCTTTTTTCTGGGGTCAGCGAAACGAGCTGTTTCTCAATATGAAACAGTTTGTCACAATAATTTACTCCTTTTGCCGCATTGGAATCTGCCTGCTTCTCCTTCGGCAAGCTTTTCATCGCATCGAACAGTTTCCGT
>JAJZSC010000403.1 GCA_021849995.1 Bacillota bacterium
ATTTTCCAAGGCTGTTCAGTGTCTCAAGGACTGTGTGTTCAGTGAACCTTTCGGTGAAATGTGGTGGGCTTAAATGAACGAGCGCTACACCATAGGAATTGATTTGGGCGGCACCAAGCTGCTGGCAGCACTGGTAGACGAGCAGGGTAATATTGTCAGTCACAAACAGCAACTTACTGATGTAAGTGGTGGCAAAGAAGCGGTAATAAGCCAGATTGCCCGCAGTGTTAAAGATTTTATGAGTGAGCCGTGGGTAAAAGACAAAGTTAAAAATTTAGGAATTAGCGCAGCTGGGCCGGTGGACCCGCTGCATGGCAGGTTAGTTCAAGGAACGAACTTTGGTTGGAACGATGCTCCTCTAAAGTCAATTTTTGAAGATATGTTTCAGATACCCGTCTGTGTGGAAAACGACGCTAATGCGGCAGCAATTGCCGAGCACCGTATCGGAGCCGGGAAAGGAAGCACGGATATGGTCTATGTCACCATTAGTACCGGAATCGGCGGGGGACTGATCCTGGGAGGGCAGCTCTACCGGGGCGCAACGTTTGCAGCCGGAGAGATCGGCCACATAGTTGTAGAGACTGAGGGTCCGCTGTGTAATTGTGGGGGCATGGGTTGCGTCGAGAGTCTGGCCTCCGGGCCGGCTACAGCTCGGCGTGCTGTAGCCAGGATTATGCGCGACGAAAGGTCATCGATAAGCGAACTTGTGGGTGGGCAACTAGAAAGGGTTAGTGCGGAAACCGTGTATCAAGCAGCGGCCAATGGAGATCAATTGGCAAGGGAAGTCGTGTACCAATCTGGAAAATATATTGGTATTGCGTTGGCAAGTGTGGTTAACATCCTCAATCCACAAGTCATTGTTGTCGGTGGGGGCGTGTCTAAAGCCGGAGACCTGTTGTTTAAACCATTGCTGGAAAATCTGACCTGTAGGGTGATGAAAGCCCAGCGGAACTCGGTACAAGTAATCCCGGCTAAGTTTGGGAATTTTAGCGCTGTTTTGGGGGCTGCACTGTTGTCCACTCTCGATGTAAATGTCTAAAGGGGGGGCTCTGCTTGCAAAGGATTGGCATACTGACCAGCGGTGGCGACGCGCCAGGTATGAATGCAGCACTGCGGGCCGTAGTAAGAGCCGCGATTTATAGTGGCATATAGGTGATTGGGGTACCAATATTCATTATTCGTTCATTAAGGTCGCCAGCCCGCCATTTTTGCAGCTATTATCACTGCCTGTTCCATTGCTCGGTGATCAGCTATTCCTTTTCCTACTATATCAAAGGCTGTTCCATGGGCAGGAGTAGTTATTGGATAGGGAAGTCCTGCACAGATAGTTACCCCATGTTCGAATCCCATAAGTTTAAGTGCAATCTGCCCTTGGTCATGATACATGGTAACAACGGCGTCAAATTCTCCCTTAAAAGCCTTAATAAAAACAGTGTCTGCTGAATACGGACCTGAGACGTTTATACCAGAGTCCTGACATTTTATGACAGCAGGCTGAATTATTTCTATCTCCTCTTTGCCGCAAGTGCCACTTTCTCCGGAATGGGGGTTAACCGCTGCAATGGCGATTTTAGGCAAGTCATAACCTGCTTTTGTCAATGTTACATGTGCGAGCTTTATAGCGTCTATAATCTTACTAATACTAAGACGAGCTGATACATCCTTAAGCGGGATATGACTCGTAACACGTGATGTCCATAGATTATTTAGAACATTCATTTCACCAAAAGGACCCGAGCACTCAAGGTAATGAGCAAATAATTGGTGCTCATCCGGAAAGTCATGGCCGCCTAATTTAAAAGCTGCTTTATGGAGAGGAGCAAAAACAAAACCATCCAACATGCTTTTTTGAGAAGGTCAATGCTATACACTAACATGTCCCCGGTAATCCGGCCAGAACGGGGATCCACTGTTCCAAGTGTTATAGATGCAGGGTCAAGATGATTTTCAAAACTTACATGCGTCTATGGAGGATATGGATGCCTTTGTAATAGTAACTCCGGTATATTGGGGAGATATGAGTGAATTGGCTAAAGCCTTTTCTGACGTGTAAGGTATAAACTACCATTATTAAATCTTTAAATATTTATGTTCAACCGCTTAATACGATATTCTAAACGCTGTCTGGATAAATTGAGTTCTTTTGCTGTTTTGGTGACATTGTTCTGGTTTTTCATAAGGCTCTGAATAATTATCTCTCTTTCAACAGACAAAAGGGTCTCGGTCAGATCTATGGCATCATCCTTCAAAAAATACTGAGCTTTAGAGGGGGTGGAGCGAAAACGAGGGGGAAAGTGATCCCGGCTAAGAACTGACTCATTGACCTCTGTCATATTCATAGCGAACTCAACAGTATGCTCAAGTTCGCGAACGTTACCGGGCCATTGATAAGCATTTAGTACTTCCATAGCAAAGCGTTCTATTCCTTGTATTTTTTTGCCCATTACTTTGTTATTACGTTCAATAAAATAATTAGTAAGATAAGAAATATCTTCAGTTCTGTCCCTTAATGGGGGAATTTCTAACGTTGCTACCGCAATTCTGTAATAAAAATCACTTCGAAGCTGGTTCTTAGTTAAAGCATCTCGGGGATCAATATTCATTGCGCTTACAATACGAGGATTGATAGCAATATCCTTGCTGCCACCTAATCTTCGGACCGTTTTAGTTTGTAAAACCCTTAAAAGCTTGGTTTGGAGTAACAAGCTCATAGAATTAATCTCGTCAAGAAACAAGGTGCCATCGTTGGCTTCCTCGAATACTCCGCGCCGATCCTCAGACCCGGTAAAGGCTCCCTTACAGGTACCGAACAAAAGGCCCTCAAGAAGGGTTTCTGGTATAGCTGCACAGTTTATAGCCACAAATGGTCCCTTATATCGGGAACTGTAGTTATGAATACTCTGGGCTAGAAGCTCTTTACCCGTTCCAGTTTCTCCATAGATTAAGATAGGAGAAAGATTAACAGCAAACTTTTTTGCAACTTCAATAGTGGACTTCATTCGCTGGCTCGTTGAGATAATATCTTCAAAGTGAAACTGAGTACCATTTTGAACTCCGTCCTTTTGCTTAAAGAACAGGTCCCTCTGGAGCTTGTGGATCTTTTCTTCCAACTCCTTAATTTTGGTTATGTCAGTGTTTACAGAAATTGCTCCAGCAATTGCACCCTGATGGAAAATGGGGTAGGTATTTGTAATAAGGTTAATAGTACGTCCTGTTGAAGTCAGGTACGAGACCTGTTGGTTTTTCACCGCAATTCCAGTCTTCAACACTTTTAAAAGGATACTACTATTCTCATCAAGTTGATAGGCGCTGGAGATATGCTTACCCATGACGGTTTCGGGCTTTAACTGTTCTATTTCTTCTAGGGCCTTTGTATAAAGAATTGTGCGGCCAAACTTATCAACCATATGTATTCCTGTTTCAATCTCGTTTAATGCAGTTTGTAATAATTCCTTTTCTTCTTCCACTTGCTTTAGACGCTCATATAGAAGGCCTTCTTTATGTGCTAACATCAGTACACCTTCTTTAATTTTTCAAAATTATTTGAATAACATTTTCTGTAAATATATAGAAAATCCTTCTCTAATAAAAAAGATTTATTTAAATATCTTGCCTTTTAAGAGTTTCGCAAAAAATCTTGCGCAAACTTTTTTGCTTTTTATAAGATGTTTCTACTCAGAGGTTCAAAGAAACGTAAAAATCAAGAGTTCCTATGTTGGCACGTCTTTTGCTTATAGACAAT
>JAJZSC010000404.1 GCA_021849995.1 Bacillota bacterium
ATCAATTATCCGATCAACGATCACATTTCCATCCACTGGCAGCAGCCTGACTTGACCTTGACCAACAACTAAAAAGCCCACCGGCTGCACTGATACACCAGCACCACTACCTCCACCAAAAGGTAATGAAGTCCCATTCTGATTGGAACCTTCTTTAGCCTGAGCTTTATCACCATCTGGAGCTGGAAACTCACTTCCACCTGCAGCAAACCCGCACGCTACCCGGGAGATAGGTATAATTACAGAACCGTCAGGTGTTTCTACCGGATCCCCCACAATAGTATTAACATCCACCATTTGCTGGATACTCTCCATGGCAGTTTTCATAAGTGATTCAATTGGGTGATTCCCCATGAGTCTTCCCCCTTTGTCCCCGAATAAATGTCCGCAACAGCTCAATTCCTACAAAAATAATATGGCCTAATCTCAAATGGAATATACAGTGAATATCACAGGAAAATCCTTCTTTTTTAAATTCTGGTTTTACTAATAGATTAGGCTTAAGAACTTTTACCGTTACCTGCCGATAGAGACGGGCAATAGATAATCCCAAAGCCCCCCAAAGCGCGCCAGCAGCGATTGCCGTTCGGTCAGGATCTTTATAGCCTATTCCTACTTGCCAATCAATTTTAGTACAATGGATTCCTCGATAAAATTTTGCTTTTATTCGCTGTAGGTGATACAAAAAACTGGGAATCTTCGGCCATAACTTATAGAAAAAGTATGGCCGAAAATATCTAACCTTCAAATCAGTTTTACCCTTCATTTTTTCACCAGTTTCAGCGAGCCCTCTCTGCTCAAGCTCAAGTTCAGGCCCCTCTTCTTTCTCCCATTCCAGTTGAATAGTCGGAACCTGAAAATAGAACTTCCAAAGCCCACCTAAAGCTTCAATATGAAGCTCTAAGTTATCTTTTTCGTCCAGTCTCTGGTACCTTAAATCAACAACAGCTCTGATAGCTAATGACAATAGCAATAAGATAAGCCCTGCCAGCAAGAATGCGATAAATCGCACAGGTATCCCTCCGTCCTAAAAATCTAAGATGCCCTGTATTAATCAAAAATATACCTAAAGTGAACGTCATCAGGACCTAAATTGTTGCGAAGAGCGCAGGAGGAAGCCCTAGCTGCACCCACCTGAAACTTGTACTTTTATGGATAGTATAAAGAAATCTTGGCTGGCGCCAAGCCTCTGGCGCAGGCGGCTGCCTAGATGCACTTATGCCACCCGAAAAGTTATACTTTCTGATAGGTGTAAGATAAGAGGTGCCCCAATGATATGGGACACCTCTTTGGAGATATAACATTTATGATATTGCTCAGAACTCCTCAGAACCTGCGGCAACTTCTTGTAATTTCTCAATACTTAGATCAGGTAATTCATCAAGAGATTTTAGCCCAAAATGCAGTAAGAACTGTTCAGTTGTCCCATACAAAATAGGACGTCCTGGACCATCTTTTCGTCCAACCTCTTTGATAAGCCCTTTTTCAACAAGTGTTGCCAGTGCTCGTTCTGACTGAACACCACGGATAAAGTCCACTTCTCCTCTTGTAACCGGCTGTTTATAGGCTATGATCGATAAAACCTCCAATGCTGCTCCTGATAACCCTTGGGCAGGCTGTTTGTAGAGAGTTTCAATATATCCTGATACTTCAGGCTTCGTTCCAAGCTTAAAACCACCATCTAATTCCACAATAGTTAGGCCACAGGATGGATCGGCATAGCGGCCTGCCAATTCTTTTAATAGTTCCATCACATCCCGTGACTCCAAATTAAGGATTTCAGCAAGTTTTTCTATGCTTAATGGTTCATTAGCCATGTACAACAGTGCCTCAAGGCCAGCCGTTTCACTTTCTCGAAACAGCATTCTATCTACTCCTCTTCAATAAACTCCCACGCTTTTTCGGTCGGGATTAAATGTATGTCACTTCGCTGGATTGGCTGCTCTGCTCTCACCTTACCAAGCTTTAACAACTCTAGCAATGCCAGAAACGTAACGACTAATTCCATCCGGGAATTTCCACGAATAAGCTGACTAAATGACAACCCACTTGGTTGAAGGATAAGGCGTCGTAAAACGTCTGCAGTCATGTCCTCAATCGATATTTCATCCGGCTGAACATAACGTATCTCTTCCCCTTGCTCCGCTCGGTCAATGACCTTAGGAAAAGCCTGCCAAAGGTCTTCAAAACTCACCCCCATCAGCGGATCGTCAGGAGGGTAACTTTTAATTATTCCTTCAACGTCGATCTCCCGGAAATACCTTTGTCCGGAAGAAGTCTGAATTACCCCTAAAACTTGAGCTGCCTGCCTAAAGGCCTTATACTCTAACAAACGTTCAACCAGTTCCTGCCTTGGGTCTTCTTCTTCCTCTTGAATCTCTTTAGCTGGTTTCGGCAGCAACATCCTGGATTTAATATACAACAACTGGGCTGCCAGTACCAAAAACTCACTTGTAACATCCATATCCAAGGTTTCCAGCTGACGAATAGCCGCTATGAATTGTTCTGCTATCCGAGCGATTGGAATATCATAAATATCCACCTTTTCCTGTTGGATTAAATGCAAGAGCAAATCCATCGGACCTTGAAATGAGGGAAGCTCCACATAAGGAACGTGCTTCGAGATATTCATCTATAGTCCCATCGCGTTTCGGACATCTTTCATAGTTTCGGAAGCTGTTGCCCGGGCACGCTCAGCCCCTTCTTTCAGAACTCCTTCTACTCTGCCAGGCTCTTCCCAATATGCCCGTCTTTCTCTAAACGGACTCAGAAGTTTATCAAGATTTTCGGCCAGATGTTTTTTACAGGCCACACAACCGATCTTTCCACCTCGGCAGTTCTCTTGGACATCTGCCACCTCTGCCGTATAAATCTCATGAAATTTATGCACGATACAAACTTCAGGATTGCCTGGATCATCCTTACGTACTCGGCCGGGGTCAGTAATCATCTGTTGAACTCGCGACTTGATTTCTTCCTGCGAAGCTGTGAGGGAAATAGCATTGTTATAGCTTTTACTCATCTTGCGGCCATCCACCCCTGGCAGTAACGGTACTTTACCAACCAATCCCTTTGGCTCGGGAAAGACAGGTTCAAACAAGTAATTAAAGCGTCTGGCTACTTCCCGGCACAACTCAATATGGGGCAATTGATCTTCTCCGACAGGTACTGCATTTGCTTTATAGACCAGAATGTCGGCAGCCTGAAGTAATGGGTAGCCTAGGAACCCGTAGGTGGAGAGATCTTTACCGCTTTGTCCCAGTTGCTGGATTTGATCCTTATAAGTGGGCACCCTCTCCAACCAAGACAACGGGGTAAACATCGAAAAAAGCAAATGAAGTTCCGCATGTTCCTTAACATGTGATTGGACAAACACTGTGCTTTTATCCGGGTCGATACCTACACTCAACCAATCCAAAGCGATTTCACGGATGAGCTTTTTAAAATCCAGCTTATCTTCGTAACCAGTGGTTAAAGCATGCCAATCTACAATCGTAAAATAACTTTCATATTCTTTCTGCAGAGACACCCAATTTTGAATAACGCTCAAATGTCCGATATGCAGAGAACCAGTTGGGCGCATTCCACTTAGAATTCTTTTTTGCATAATAAGTTCTCCTTCCTATCTGAAAGCTAAAGAAATCTTAGTTGACTCCAAGTCCTTTCTGCCCTGAAAAATATGCTATTGCAAGCTACTCCGGAGCTGACCATGCCCGTTCACCATTGCTGCGGCGCTACTCA
>JAJZSC010000405.1:0-1080 GCA_021849995.1 Bacillota bacterium
GTAATGCTTACCTTCTCGTTGGTAGAATACATAAGGTAATAAAGGGGATCCATCATTCCCAGTTTGACACACATCTGCTCATGTTTCTTAATATTATTATGATCATACTTCCCTTCTGGTAAGCCAAGCCTTTGGCATGCCCCATAACAGCCGTCGGCCAGTAGATCTCCGGCTCTTCCTTCCCGGCGGGCCATTTTGTCAAGCAACCAGAAAAATGTCCCTGCTATATCGCTTGGGCATCCTTCCCAATCCTCATCAGTAAAAATGCCGTCTTTACGAAGTTCAACACCCATGGCCAAAATTTGCGGGGTTGAAAATGAGTCAAACCCATACTGAAAAGCAGGCTCAAGGATTTTCCAATTAAAGCCCTGTTCGTCTATTTCAGCTGCAAACATATAGGAAAGTTTCGAGAAGCATTTCGCCATGTATCTTGGCGTATCCTCATGGGTAATTAAGGCTCCGCATTGCTGCGGACAGTTAAAGCAACTTATGAATCGCTTTGTTGCTTTTTGTTGAACCTCCGTCCATTGCTTATTGATTTCGTCGTTCCAGAAGGTTTTTCTCCGTCTGCGCGAATTTCCCCAAGCGAAACCTTGAGTATGCCAGCTCTCATCAATAACTTTCATCGCCTGTGGCGACCCAACCCCGCAATGAATGGTCATTATGTTTTTGTTCGGAAGGGGATTATGATTGCGGTGATCTATCCAATCCGCCAATATCTTCAACTGCTTCATAAATTCAGGCCCATCAGCAAGGTAAATATCCTTTGTTCCACGAACAGCAATCGCCTTAACGTTTTTGTCTCCCATAACGGCGCCGGCGCCGCCCCGGCTGGCACTCGACTTGGATTGCTCAATGGAAGCCACGAAACAACGATTCTCACCGGCCAAGCCGATAGCAGACACCTGGGCATCCGGCTCATTTAACTCTTCTCTTATTAGGTCTTGAACTTCAAGCGCGCCTTTCCCCTTCAAATGAGCAGCATCACGTATTTCTACTTTGTCATTGTTTATATAGATATACACAAGCTTTGGGGACTTGTTGCGCATGATTACTTTGTCATAACCGGCATAAACCCCT
>JAJZSC010000405.1:1090-3737 GCA_021849995.1 Bacillota bacterium
ACCGGCATACTTCAATTCCGACGCCCAAAATCCCCCTGCCATTGGATAACACAGTAACCCCGTCTGTGGAGAAATAGTGGTAACCAGCATACGATTCGCGCTGAAAGTAGGTGTGCCACATAAAAGACCTGCGCTGAAGATCAGTAGATTTTCAGGATCAAATGCTTGAGTCTCAGGAGGAACCCTATCGTAATGGATCTTGACGTCCGTACCCAGGCCCCCCAAATGAAGTTCCATTAATTTCGGGTCAGTTTCTACCTTCTCAATGTTTCCTGTGGCTAGATCAATTTCTAAGTTATATCCTGCCTCTGCGTATCTCATTTTCCAACCCCTTTATATATTTTTTCCACACAATAATTTAACCGGCAACATTTAGATTTTGTTAAACATCCTCCTTTTATATTTCAATTTAATTTAGTTTGTTTTAAATAGTTTTGGTTTGTTTTAGTTTGGTTTTGTTCGGTTTGGTTATATACTAGCAAGTACAATGCCACTATATAAACTCTTTCCCTATTTGAGTATTGATTAGCTGAAATTAACGGTCTAATTGTCGAAATCAAACGGTCAACGGTATAGTACCAGATAATTTATTTGAGAATTTTAATAATTTAAAATATAATACCACTGCAAAATTGCAGTGGTATTTATCAATATATGCAAAAAGACTTCTTAATCAGAGCTTGTGCCAAGTCATAACTGCATCTAGATAATGCAAATATGACTCAATTATTCTTAGCAGTTACTAATATAATCCTGAAGGCTGCAGAGAATAGCACCTGCTATCTTAAGCAAGTGCTATTCTCTGTTGTTATGCTAGTAATGCAGCACCTAATGATGCAGTTAATTCGGGTTCCGACGGTATCACGATCTTCCCTTTTAACTCTCGTTCGAGGAAGTGGACTAAGAGACTGTAATGGGCGCCTCCCCCAGTAAATATTAGACATTCAGGGTGTCCGACAGACTCTACAAAATTGGCAAGACGTTTTGCCGTACTTTTGAAAAGACCAGCAATCACCTCTGGTTTTGGAATCCCCTTAGCGAGCATAGTAATGACTTCAGATTCCGCGAAAACAGTGCACATGGAATTGATGGGCATTGGCTTAGCTTCCGTGGCTAACTCCATCTCCACAGAGGTTAGATCTAATCCCTTAAGAATAACATCTAAAAAACGCCCGGTTCCGGCAGCACACTTGTCATTCATAATAAATTGAACGACTTTGCCTTGCGCACTTTTCTTGATCACTTTAACGTCTTGTCCCCCTAAATCCAAAATGTAGGCATAATTCGGAAAATAGGCATGACATCCTCTAGCTTGACAGGTGATTTCCGTAATTACCCGGCCCTCCGGAAAGTTTACCCGTCCGTACCCTGTGACCACAAGCTTTTTAGGTTTTTCTCCATGTTCTTCGACATAGGACTTTAATAGGGTTATACCCGCTTGGACGGAATCGAACCGAGAAGGTATGACCTGGTTGTAAATTCTTTTTCCGTTTTCAAGCACCACCAACTTTGTGTTAACCGAGCCAAGGTCTAACCCAGCCTGTTTCATGCACGAATCATCTCGATTAAAGCCTCGATACGCGTTAAGAGTTGCCCCTGATCTTCATCCGAAAAATCACTTTCCAGCCGTAGGAAGGGAATTTCTTTCTTCTCCATTTCTTTACCCACAAAATAACTTTCTACTCCATAGGTCTGACAGAACTGAAGAGTAAAATCAATGACGGCGTCGGCTTTTAAATTGTCCGCCATCAAAGCTATATCTTCCATGCGTCCTTGATTCGGGGTAAAGCAGGCACAATTCACCTTTAAGGGGCGCTTAGCAATATTGGCGAGCATATCCGATATGTTGTCCGCCGGCTCAGTGATATCCTTATAGTAACGCTCTCCTGTGCAAGTTTCTTCCCCTACCACAACAGCTCCAGCTTGTTCGATTAAGGCGTGCAACTTCCAAGCTGGAAGCGGCTGTGGTGTTCCCGTTACCAGAATCCTTGGCGCATCAACGGGTGCAACTCCGCTCCCCTCTTTAACCCTCACATCGAGTTCATCACATAGAGCATTGACCTGAGCGGCAAAACGAACCGGATCATCAAAGAATGAAAGTTGATTAATTAAGAGAACATCTAAACCATGAATCGGAGCAGGGTTATGTTTTCTTAAGTTTGCTAACCTTTGAAGTGCTTGACGTTTATTATTAATCGTCTGAATTGCCTTAGCTATATTTTCTGGGGTTATGGTTACCTTAGTTTCTCGTTCAATGAAGGATGCAAATTCACGCACCTCTTCTTCCCATAGACGTGTGTCTTTAGCGTCTTTCTTTTGGGGGAGGTCCATTACATAGGTAGGAATATGTTCATTAAGGATCTCCCACGCCTTCTTCTTGCCGTCGCAGGTCGTCTCCCCAATAACCCAATCAGAAACTTGAAAGTACGGACAAATTCGGTCTAATTTAAAACCCATAGTCGACTTAATCAACGGACAGAGGTTGCGGGGCAAAACTTTTTCCCCTGAAGAAACGGTATACTGAGCCCCAGCGCATAGTCCGATACTGGCACTCCCTGTTGCAACGATGATCTCCTCCGGAACATATACGCAAAAGGTTGAGAACACCTTAGCGCCAGCTTCTTTCATAGCATAAAGTTCATGCACT
>JAJZSC010000406.1 GCA_021849995.1 Bacillota bacterium
CACATTGCCCTGCCGGACCTCTTCCCAAATCCTGTACCTGGTGATTAAGTTGAACAGGAAGGTAGCCACCTGCATTACTGCCGATACGGCAATAAAGAAAACGAGAGCGGAAACATATGGGTTAATAACAAATCTCCCCTTTCATACAATTTTTTTTCAATTATATCATACCCGGGATTGCTTTACCACTTGGTCTGAGGCGCTATGGTAATTGCAGGAATTTCCCGGTATGTGAGAAAACAATATTACCACTCAGTTTACTAACAAGAGGGTTATCCCAAAAGTCAATTTGGATAGCCCTCTTGTGTTTCATTATTAATTTCCGGCTTAAACCAATACTGGATAACGTAGCTCTAGGCCGGATGAATTCAGTTATTATCGTACAGTAGCCAGGTTATGTGCAATCCACAGCAACCCCCATTTTCAATTTTCACTTTCTCACGTCCCCGGAGCATAAAACGTCTAAATAACTAACGGAGTTATGAAGTTCCAGGATAAAATTCCCAACTCCATAAGGGTGACTTCTTTATTACACTCCCAAGTGGCGTAGCAAAGAAGTGGCTTTGCGGTGAACAAGAGTTCCACATGTGCGAAATGAGCTGTTTCAGACTGTTAGCCGTTGTCTTTATTATTTTCAAGCTTTCTGAACCCCAGAAAAATTAAACCAACGCAAATCACCAGACCAATAATGGCAGGCGTAAAGATGGATTTTCCAGCTTCTCCGCCAAACACCACACTCCAGACCATTTTGGCCACAGCCATAAAAACAACAACCGATAATCCAAACCAAAGACTGGGCTTCCAAAAAGCAGCCCCCAAAGCAATAAATGAAGCAGGGACCAGTAATGACATTAGAATTTTAGCGAGATCCCAATCACCGCTTAACCATTCCTTTTCCATTTCCAAGAATTGCTTAACTTGTTCACTTGCCGAGTCAGGCTTTGGAAACCAGAACATACTTGTGAAAAGAAAGAAAATTGTTCCCACAATACCGGCCCAACTTCTTTTGTATGCAAAATAGCAAAAGGGTATAAGAAACAGCGGCCTAATATACCAGCTTAATTGGTTTTGGTGTCGTTCGTATGCCCAATTGAAAAAGCTTTCATTTGTAAATGCTAAAATAAGGAAGACTAATGTAAGCACGCCAAAGGCTAACGCTAAAATTCGATCATAACGTGTTGATTTTTCATATCAGTCACTCCTCGTATTATTTTGATTAAACTTATTTTTTACCCAATCCGTTTTTCATGAAATCAACGTAGTTATCGAGGTTCTTGAGCATTCTTTCAAATTCAAAATCCTCTTCTGTACTAAAAACCTCATCAAAATGAATTAGGTGTTATCTCCAGAAAATATAAAGCGACTGAATTTGTCAGTACCTTAACGGAGTTGAGTTTACTCATTTCCGTTTTTATCCACAATTAGTTTCATAGTTTCAGTTTTACCATCCCATTCTACCGTTAAAATAAAATACTGCTCCTTGTTAGGTATGCCTATATTACCGCCCCCTGGATGGCTAATAAGCCCTTCCTTCATGGTTTCCTCCCCAGCTATAGTTGTATTACCCGTATCCGAGGTTAATTTGTATTTAACTATTGTATTTTTTGTATTCTTATCTTTATATTTCAATTGAAAGATATCATCAACCCAATCCTTAGAATACGTGTAAGTTCTAGCGGCTTGCCAGTTGGAACTTTCCCCTTTAAAGGTTATTTTATTTGTATTTCCATTACTACAACCGATAAATAAAATCACTATGATAATCAAATTTAAGAGTAAAAGTTTCCCCTTAATTTCCTACACCCCCTCTGTTAGCCTGTAGGTCTTCCTTGTTTAGATCCTAAGGCTTAATTTTAAGTTATGATGTTAATGTTTTTTTTATCCCAAGGCGTTTCTTGCTAAAAAGATGCCCTCATTATAAAAGGCATCTTTACTCTACACAATATTTTTCCCGGAACTCTTTGGCCTTTTCAAGTGTCATTAATGCCGTTTCCTTGGTATTTGCCATTTTTACTAGATAGGTCCGATTTCCCCAGGGGAATACTTCTCTAACAAAATCAGTTAATTATGTATCCTTTATGAACTTAGAATGGCCTGGAAAATTCCTATTAAAACTATTTGCTTAAAAGATGGCCGAAACCCCATAATTAGCAAGCCAAGATACCCAACAAGTATTGCTTCCGGAACTGTAATGAGAATTAAAATTGGAAGAGATATTTGTGTCAATTTCCTCTTCCTCCTAAATTACTTACTAGACTCTCGGCATTCGCCTAGTTAGATGCTGCAATGCATCCCTCGCAGGACCGTGTTTCAAATCCTCTGACGGAATTCTGGTCTTAGTGGCCGCGATTGGCCGTTAATCACTAAACTCTGGATTACCAATCTTCATCTACGGTGGCTTTCCTAAGTGACCAATACGGTGTACGCGGTCCTGCCCCAAAAGATACTGCCTGCATGCTGCGTTCCTATCTCCTTATGCTCTTGACCCAGCAAACCATGTCTATAGACCACTGGGTGATCAACTGCGACGTGTTCCGTTATTTGCCATCTTAAGTGGCTTTGAGCCTGGTAATACGCCTGGTGTCGGGACATTCTATTACTTCTTCAGCCGCCTTTGGAATGCTGCCTTGCTCGGGGATATGAAGGCCTTTAATGTCGCTGGCGATGGAGCCCCAGGGGTCACCAGTGTCTATCCCCGCAGCAAACGGCTGTGTACCCCCGACTTCAACCCGCATCTCGTCATGATGCACTAAGCTTAGTCGTTAGTTCGCTCGAATTTCCCTATGTTTCACCCTGGGCACGGTTGATAAACTGATTCTTGATGCGGAAAACGGAACCTATCTAAAAATTCTGGCGGACATTTTTGGTGCATATACCTGAAATAACATCCGTTTCGATTTCAGATAGCCGTCGTTTTTCCTATCGCCCGCTTTTCCCGATGGCATTACCCTCTGAAAATCACCCGGAAATCTTTTTTCCATAAGTTCGGAAAAAAAGTCCTGGAAAGCTTTTTCGGTTATTTTAAGGTAATCCCTTTCAAAGCAGGCTTCATAGTAAGCACGACTTAAGCTATCCATAAATGCACTTCCATTTCGCAGTTATAATCTATAAATAATTAGGTAATTCTCCAAAAAACAGGCAATATCCTTCTTTGATCCCCAAAATCCGGTGAACGTAAAAAATAATCCTTAAACTCATTGTACAAGGAGTGGTTACTAATGACTCGGAAAATTCAAATAGAATTAAAGCCGAGCGGCTAGTGAGACGGGGTTTTGTTATGCCGTAAACCTTTGCAGGAGTTGACTTTTAACCCCGATTACTGATAGAATAAATGTTCGAGAGGCTAACGTTTTGGATAGAAGAAAACAATTGCTGTCTATGATATAATTAAGAATGATTAGCAAGAAGCACAAAAGCATCTTTGATTTCATTCGGCTAATAATGGAGATGCTTTAATTCTTACCATACTGGAATGAAGGTGATGTCATGAACGAATTTAAACTGGCCAGTGAATATCGGCCCCAGGGTGACCAGCCCAAAGCCATAGTCCAACTTGTGGAAAGCCTGCAGGCGGGAAACCGCAACCAGATTCTGCTGGGGGTTACCGGTTCCGGCAAGACCTTTACCATGGCCCATGTAATTCAAAAGCTCCAGCGGCCGGCCCTGGTGATTGCCCATAACAAAACTCTGGCTGCCCAGCTTTGCAGTGAGTTCAAGGAGTT
>JAJZSC010000407.1 GCA_021849995.1 Bacillota bacterium
TACAAGGAAAATTCCAGGAATGCTTTGCATGGTTTCTATGACTTTGTTATATTGTTCAGGGCCAAAGCGTGCTGATAGGTTCAGAAACATGTGGAACATGAGAAAAATTCCGATTGGTATTAGTCCTAACAGAGAATGAACACGACGAATTAGAAAGTGGTAAGGGCTTGTTAAGGTACTCATCTATCCAACCTCTCCTCTCTCATTCGCAACGCACCTGGCTCCCAATTAAATTGTTTATCTAAATCCAGTACCTTTTTTATTAAACTACCTACTTCCCAGGGAACAGAAGCCACCATTGCCCCTGCAGCTTCAAGGGCTTCTACTTTACCTGAATAAGTCCCCTTGCCACGTTCAATTATTGCGCCCGCATGTCCCATCCTCTTTCCGGGAGGTGCACTTTTCCCTGCCAAGTAAGCTACGACTGGTTTGGTCATCTCCTTTATATACTCGGCAGCCTCCTCTTCGGCATTTCCGCCGATTTCACCGATTAAAACAACTGCCTTGGTTTCTGGATCCTGTTCAAAGCGTTTCAAAACATCCACAAAAGTAAGTCCTACCACCCGGTCACCGCCCATGCCTACCACTGTAGACTGACCGATGCTTTGTGCTGTAAGGTTGCCAACAATTTCATAGGATAAAGTTCCAGAGCGGGCGACAACGCCTACAGGCCCAGGAACAAAGAACTGGTTGGGGGGAATACCCATCTTGCATTTACCGGAAGACACAATACCAAAGGTATTCGGACCGATAACAGCAGCACCTACACGTTTGGCATAGGCGACGATGATCATCTCATCATGTACCGGGATATGCTCAGTGACCACTACAACAGTCTTGATACCTGCCTCCAGGGCTTCCAAAGCAGCGTCTTTAGCACCGGCAGCCGGAATAAAAATAACGGAAGCATCGATCTGGTGGTTTTCACAAGCCGCCTGAACATTATCATAGACTGGTACACCCTCTATAGTAGTGCCAGCTTTGCTGGAGGAAGTGCCGGCGACAATCTTAGTGCCATAAGCGAGCATTTGTTTAGTATGAAAAAGCCCCTGTTTGCCACTTATTCCCTGGACAATGACATTTGTATCTTCATTAATAATAATGGCCAATTTACCCATTCCTCCTATATCAAAAATATATAGCGTTCAAACATGTCAGATGCTCGGCCCCGGACTGCAATTTCAAATCTTAAACGTTGAACCTTGAGCCTCTAACATCTAATCTCTAACCTCGGACTTCGAACCTCGGCTTCGAACTTCGATCATTGTACCTTCGCTAGTTCCACAGCTTTTCTGGCAGCATCCTGCATAAAATCATAGGCTTCAATGCCCACTTCTTTTAGAATAGCCCGCCCCTCTTCCTGATTGGTACCCACTAGGCGAATTACCACGGGAACCGGGATCCCTATATTCTTTTTAACGGAAGCAAAGGCTCTGGCCACGTCATCACACCGGGTGATTCCGCCAAATATGTTGATGATAATTGATTTGGGGTTTCTGGCTAAGATCAGCTCTAGAGCTTTGGCTGTACCTTCCTCACCAGTTCCACCACCAGCATCAAGGAAGTTTGCAGGCTTTCCGCCATAATAAGTAAGGGTATCGAGTGTGCCCATAGTGATCCCGGCACCGTTAGCCATGACTCCGATGTCCCCATCAAGTTCGACAAACGAAAGGCCTAAGTCGTGTGCTGCTTTTTCGGTGGCTGTATGTTCTTCGACCCAGGGCAGGTCTGGTTGGCGATAGATCGCCTCGTCGTCTATGGTTACTTTGGCATCTGCGGCAATGACTTTATCCCCACTCAGTACCAGCGGGTTAATTTCGACCAGTTCAGCATCTTTCTGGGTAAAAATTTTGTATAAGGATTTAATAACTTTTATTAATTCCTGGGCATGAGTGCTGGTTAAGGGAATACCCATTCGTCTGACAACATCGCGGGCGATGAAATCTTGCATACCCAACTCCACATCGATATGCTTCTTGATGATATACTCTTCATCGACTTCTTCAATATCCATACCGCCATGAGCAGAGGCAATCAGCACAGGCATTTTAGCTGACCCGTCAATAGTAATGGACAGATAAAGTTCCTTATCTATTTGAAGTTTTTCTTCTACAAGGACGATATCTACGGGGAGGCCTTGGATAGTCATGCCGAATAACTCCTGAGCCGCAGCCTTAGCCCCTTCCGGATCATCAGCAAACTTGATACCACCGGCTTTCCCCCGCTTGCCAGATAGTACCTGGGACTTGATCACCACTGGACTGCCTATTTCCGCTGCCACCTTGGCCGCCTCAGCCGGGCTCTTGACCATTCTCCCCCTCGGCACTGGAAGTCCGAACGTGGCGAAAAGCTCCTTACCCATATATTCAAACATTTTCACTTCTTAAATCTCTCCTTTTCTTTCATAAGGTCTTCACAGAAAAACAAGGTAACACAATAGTCCCAAATTGCATTCTGTTGAACATTTAAAAACCCGGAATAGGCAAGATGAATTGCTTAGCGAACCTACCCTTCATCACACCCATCAGCTTTTAACTTCATCGGCTGACCTGCTTCAATCTTACGCAGGGCCTCGCGGGCTTTTGCTCTTACCGCAAGACTCTCGCCATAATCCTCAGAAACTCTTAACAACGCCCTGACCGCTGAAACAGCGCCTAAATCCCCTAAGGCCTGGGCAGCCATTTCTTTCACTCCTGGAACAGGATCAAGCAGCAACTGGATCAAGCGAAAAGTTGCATCTTTGTTGCCCAAATGCCCTAAGGCCTCACAGGCTTTAGCTCTGATTAAACTGTCATGGTCTCCCAGACATGCCAGTAGCAGTTGGAAAGCAGCTTCATATTGTCCAAGAATCGATAAGAGATGCAAATCAACTCTTCGATTTACCTCTTTGAAAATACCTTTGAGTAATGCATAAGCTTGATCCGGACTAAAGCTCCGCACTACATCGTCAATCACCTTGATTAGAACCTTCGGATTCATCTCAAGCAAAATTTGTTTTGCTCTGAACGCATCATTTATGGCTACTGCAGTTCGAAGTTGCTCTAATAACTTAGGAGCTAAAAAGGCTGCGATGGCATCGGCACTTTTTTCAGTCAGAGTTAAGTTTCCTGCTTTATTTCTTTGCAGGAAGTGGATAAAAATTAAGCCCTCAATCATAAATGGGAACAAATTGAGCTGATTAAAATTCATGGTAGAGGCTAGGGCCCGTTCATCTATTCGCCCTTCGTGCGCGTGCACTATCTCCAAAAGGGTAACAAGATCTGAGACCTGCAGCGGTAATCCAAGCTCTAAGATGACCTGTTCCAAGACCATCCGCTCTTTAAACAAAGGTTCTGACGTGCTTGAATTGAGAAACTGATAGAGAAAGCCTAATTGTTCTAATCCGAATTCTTTTAAGTCCGGATTTTCCAGACATTCCAAGAGGCTGGCCCTGTTTCCGCGGAGAAAAGCCTTTAACTTTTTGAGTCTTAGTAATAGCAAATCCAGATACTCCAAAGGGTAGCCGGTTCTTTCCTCAATACTGGGAAGTGATTCATCACATACCCATAAGCGGAAAATACGACGCCAGGGTTCTTTTGGATCACTGTTTTGCGTTGGGCTGTTGATCCTTTGAACAAACCCCAGCATATCCATTGTCAAACTGGTAACCATTGCCGAAGGATAAGCATACTGGGATTTAAGTTTCCAGGAAACAATTTCAGCAAAGGTCTGATTCATCAGCA
>JAJZSC010000408.1 GCA_021849995.1 Bacillota bacterium
CCGATCTATTCGAGGTTCGATGTTTAGGCCTAAAGCTTCGCATTTCACACTTCGAACCTCGTACTTCGTGCCTCGTGCCTCGTATGATCACCCTTTACGCATTACGAGTATATCCTGGATGAGGCTTCCGATGTCCAGGATTAAGGTTACTTTACCATCGCCGAGTATAGTTGCCCCAGCAATACCTGGTAAGTTGTTCAAGAAATCCCCTAGGGATTTAATTACTATTTCTTGCTGACCGCGCAATTCATCAACAATTAGTCCCAAGGCCTTATCCCCTAAACCTACCACTACCACGAAAACCTCATCACTTGGTGTCTTAGGCGCAGGCAGATCGAACTTCTCCTGTAGGGAGATGAGTGGCAGGGTATTACCGCGGAGTTGAACCATAGGTAATCCGCCTACGGTCTTAATCTCGTCCCGATTCACAAGCAGTGTCTCAAGCACCGAAGAGAGAGGGACAGCATAAATCTCTGTTCCCACTTCTACCAAGAGAGCTTGAATGATGGCCAAGGTCAATGGCAGACGGATTGTGAAAGTGGTGCCCTGTCCCTTCTTGGTCGAAATATCGACCATACCACCTAAATTGTTGAGGGCTTTCTTAACTACATCCATTCCTACACCACGACCAGAGATGTCTGTGATTTTATCAGCAGTGCTAAAGCCGGGCAGAAAAATAAGGTTGGCTATATCATTATCTGAAAGCTCCTCTTTTTCTCCGACTAAACCCTTTTGAATAGCTTTTTGATGTATTATCTTGAGCGGTAAACCTGCTCCGTCATCTGAAATAAGAATCGCTATATGATTTCCTTCATGGTAGGCATCAAGTGTGACCGTTCCAACTTCAGGTTTGCCGGCAGCCTTGCGCTCAGCCGGAGATTCAATTCCATGATCGACAGAGTTGCGAATAAGGTGCATAAGGGGATCCCCTATAACCTCAACTACTGTCTTATCAAGTTCTGTATCTTCACCTTTAAGGACTAGGTCTATTTCCTTACCTGTTTTACGAGCCAAATCCCGCACTAAACGAGGAAAACGATTAAATACAGTACCAATTGGGACCATCCTTAGTCTCATGACACTTTCTTGCAAATCGTTCATCAACCGACCAAGGTAAACGTTTGTCTCATTAAGACTGCCTACCAGATTTTCCATCCGGTACTTATCTTTTAAATCGAGCCCAATTTGAACCAGGCGGGTTCTGGTAATAACCATCTCCCCAACCAAGTTGATAAGATTATCCATCCTGGCCGTATCTACCCTGATAGTATGTACTTGGGTATTGCCTTCACCTGTCACAGGGTTAGACGTTGCTCCGCCAAGTTTTGTTGAATTACTTTGTTCTCCAGCACGAGTTGAATCAAATTTGAACTGCTGAGAACCTGATGTTGTATTATCTATACTTGCTAGCGGCTGACTTTCTGCTTGTTTTGCAGTTGAAATGGCAGAAGCCTCTTCTACAACTGCCAGAGTTGAAGAAGCCGCTGCTTCTTCTGAGGCCCTCTCTAGCTCAGAGGCTCCTTCAGGTATTTTATATAAATGTATGGAGACCTCGACTAATTCCGATACATTTAGAATTTCCCGTTGAATCTCATCAACTGATTCATCACTGATAATCAAGATAGAAAATTTTTCTGAGGTTCCAGCTTCCAATTCTTCGACAGTCGGAACAAGTTTAACAACAGAACCAAGGTTCTCCGCACGTTGAACGGCCATTACAGCCCGAACAGCTTTCATTAAGGTGTTAGATGCCAGTTTTACATCCGCCTGATATACGCCGTGACCCATTATTTGGGCGTTAACTACTTTGGATATTTCCGTTGGATTCAGAGCAAAATCCACAGGTATAAAGCTCTTTTGACTAATTTCCATGGAACTTCCCTTTTCTGAAACACCCGCTGCTACAGCTCTCTGGGATGAAGAATAAATTGCTTTCCCATCCATCAGAGCTTTCATATCTTTTACTAAATCTTCATAATCTACGGATATCTCCTGACGCAGTTCAACCTGAGAAAGCATAGCCTTTACCCGATCAGTAACCCCTAACAGAACATCGATCATGTCGAGAGATACTTCCATCTTTCCTTGACGAAGACGATCAAGTAAATCCTCTGCAGCATGTGTCAACGCTACGATCGGGGTATAGCCCATTGTGCCGGAAGCACCTTTCAAACTGTGTGCCGAACGGAAAAGGTCATTGATCAGGCCGATGTTTCCCCCTTCCTTCTCAAGTTGCAACAGGCCCGCTCCCAGCTTGTCGACTTGTTCCTGGGAATCAAGGAGATAAAACGCTAAAAACTCTTCCAAATCTACTCCCTGATTTTTCTCATCCTGGCTCATTTTTGTCCCACCCCTAATCTTTTTGGATACTTGGACAAGTACTATGTTTGTTATGTATGTGGATTGACACAAAATCCTTTATTCATAGATTTACAATCGTATACCTTATTCGCCATCTTTTTTAGAACTCCTCCAAAAAGCGCGAAATGTTGGAAGATATATCAATTCCTATAGTAACTTAGACTTTAGACGTTGCCCATAGGACCTTTGGGCAAAATAAAAACAGGTGCATGTCGCATCCTGTCGGAAGTTATATATATATATTGATTATTTATGCATAAAACCTTAGTATATTCAAAAAAAATTTATAAAGTTAGTTAAGTTTAAGTAATATTCGAGGTTCAAGGTTCGAGGTTTGAGGTTTGAGTTAATAGTTCGAAGTTCGATGATGTTCGATGTTCGTTATATGAATCTAGTTTTAATATCTTTTTATGTTTATAAAAAATTAACTCCAATTTTAGATCCGTTTATCGAACATTAAGCCAGCCATTTGACTAAAAGAATTTAAAATCTCCAAAACCCGTTTAGGAGGGATTTCATCAAGTACTTCTCTGCTTACTTGATCCTCAATCTTTACCATCACACGATCAGATTTTTCATAAACACTAAATTCTAAACGTTTATCAATAATACCCATAAGACGATTAAGTTTCTCCGCTGCTTTTTCCACTTCTTCTCGCGGAATCTCTTCACGAGCAGAGGGAATTTCCTGCTTGCGATCAACAACCTTACGAGGAGTCTCTTGGGAACGTTCCAACTTTTGCCCAGGAAAAGCATCCATTGGGATCAGGGTAGACTGAGTATTGGGTTGAATGGGATTAGACATCACAAAACCTCCCCACAATACCAGTACCCTGTCAACCCTAATTCTATATGTTCCCGCTGGTTAAATTTCCGTATGACTGCGTTGTCGTCAATCGCAATACAACCAGTATTACTCATTCCTCCGCCTTGTCCTCCGAAAATTTTCCTCAGCGGTTAACATAAGTTTAGAGTTGACAGGGTACTGGACTTATTTTCATTTGTATCCCAAACTTCGAATTCGAAAAAACTACATCCGCACCCTTTACAAGGAAAGCCGAGGATCTATTACCAACTATCGTTTCCAATTCATCCTGCTGACAGGTGCAGAGCTCGAACCACTATAGACTTCTGATACCTGATGATGCCGCTTGCTACGGCTGAGCCGAAATTGCACATTCTCGATGATATATTGGTTATCTTGCTGGATTTCGGCAAGCAAGCTCCGTCCTTCCGGCGAAACTTTGAAGCCATCATTGGGTGTCTGGTCAATGATGGTCTGCAACTGGTCCCGCTGATTTAGCAGGTTATAAAAGAGCTCCATATCCTGCTCGGTCAAAAACTTCT
>JAJZSC010000409.1 GCA_021849995.1 Bacillota bacterium
ATCGCATTCTGGATATAACGGAAAGGGCAAGCTCATAACCCGGTAGATATGCTTAGAGTCGGAAATCCTTTCCTCATCGTCTGGGGCAAACACCAGAAACTCTATTCCCTTACGCCGCCAATAGTCCACCTGACGGTCAAGAGTGTTGGTCACTCCATTTACTTGAGGGGAAAAGGTGTCAGTAAAAAGCGCAACTCGCAAAATATATCCCTCCTTTGTCCAAAACTAAACCTCCAGTGAAGTTCTACTGGAGGTTATAATGCTTGACTCAGGCCATAAATACAGCAGTAGCTACTCCCAAGATAGCACCGACTGTAATATCTGACGGGTAGTGCATGCCTAAATAAACTCGCGAAACTGCCACCAATAAAGCAAGCAAAAAGAATAGGATGGATAATGCCGGCAGTATGGTTGAAAAGACAGTTGCGATACAAAAAGCAGCCGTCGAATGTCCGGATGGAAATGAGGCATCTTGATAGAGTTTAGGTCCGGTATAAACATTCTGCAAAGCCTGGTATGGTCTGCGCCTGGGCAGAAACCTTTTGCACAGCTGAACTACAAGATGGCTTATTAAGAGACTTGTGGCAAGCTGAACACCTGATTTATGCCAGAAGGAGTTCTTGCTTACCAGTAAGATCAGAGACAAAGCTATAGACCAGATAGCTCCCCCGAAATTTGTTATGATTGGCATTAAGAAATCGGTAACCGGACACTTCCAGGAACGATTAAGAATGAAAAAAGTAGTGATATCTCCACCTTGGATCCAGTTAGTCACTCTCTGCATTTTACACTCTCCCTTCCATCAATTACATACTATCAAACGAATATTAAAGATAGATGAATTCAGGATTAAGCTTTTGTAAAAAGTAAGAGAATATTGCGCCATAGCGGGCGCACAAAAAATTCTTAATATCTTCAATCTTCACTTCAATCGTTCCAAAGATGAGAGTGAAGACAGCTAAGGTGAATAGTGCAACATAAATAGGGAAAAACCAATTGAATCCTACCCCGAATAAATAGAATGCAAAGCAAAGTTATAAATGATATTAAGATCCCTACCCAAATCAGATGTCCTCGCTGAGAACCTTTAAGGTTAAGCAGCAGTGCTCCTAAAAACAATGGAGTATTATTGATTAATCTAATGTATCTCTTATAATCTGTCCTTCGGCAAAGCCCTGTCTTTGGTAAACTTCTTTCGTGAAGGTTTTCAGGATTTTTTCACAGTTACTCATTTGCTTTTGAGCTTCAGCCAACATCGTGCTGCTAAAAAAGTCCCTTTTAAAAATTTTTCTAAACCAGCGCCTTAGTTTCAAAAGATCAGCCTCATTTTCCTCCACTTCATAAAAAGTAAAGTTTTCAGTCTTTGTTTCCAGCTCAATTTCTTGCAGGAAGCGCTCACAACCTTGCAGAAATTCCCTCCATTCTTCGATGCATTGCTGGTTAAAGGTATCAATCAATTTGGTTTCGGACTCGTCAGAAAAATGCTTTACCTCAAGTAATAATCCCTCTCCCTGGCTCTCTTCCACGACTTTCAAAACGTGTTGAATCTTTTTTGCAACTTCGGGAGTATTGGGTACAACACAAACCGATTGTTGAAGATAAAGTACCCCGAGTTCCTTTAAATTTCTCCATACCCGCACTCGAAAGGTTGAAGGCTCGCTCGGAACCTTATAAGATAATATTATCCATGAGTAACTACTCATCAGTAACCTCCGCATAAACAATTAATTTTTAGAGAGACAGTTTTTTATTTCGCCAAAAATGCCTTTTCTGCAGTTCCATCCAAACCGTGCTGATAAAGGGCAAGCTAATAACCATAATCCAATCGTTTAAGTCAAGGTTTTGTAAGTTAATCAGCGCTCGTAAAGCTGACACATTGAGAACCACAAAGACAAAAACTAAGGCTGAACACATCCAAAGAACCATGGTTTTATTAGAAAGTATTCCCAAATATGTGATCGGTTCTCGAAGAGAACGCATATGAACAGCCAGAATGAGATGCCCAATCATCCAAGTTGCAAAAGCAAGAGTCTGGGCATGTGAAACGTTACTGGCAGTAGTCAACGACCAGAAATAGTTAACTAAAACGGCAATACCAAGGGACACTCCCCCAAGAAAAATTCCAGATAGCATTTCGCGGTCCATAAGAGGTTTATTGGAATCTCGAGGAGGACGTTTCATAACATCAGCTTCTGACTGTTCAGCAGGAAAGCTTGTCGAAGCACCTATATCCATAAATAATTCAAGCACAATAATCTGAATAGGAGTAAAAGGAATTGGGAATCCAAAGGCTGCAGCCAAAAAGGTAATAAAGATTAGGGCAACTTTAGCGGCCAAGTAATACCGTATCGCCTTAAAAAGATTCGAAAATAAACTTCGCCCTTCTCTGACTGCTTTGGTGATGCTAGAGAAACGATCATCTGCTATAACCATATCGGAGGATTCCTTAGCGACATCTGTACCTATTCTTCCCATAGCGATCCCAACTGCCCCTTCTTTTAAGGCAGGCCCATCATTAACCCCATCCCCGGTAACAGCAACAATCTCACCTTGGCTTTGTAAGGCTCTTACAATTCTAAGTTTGTGTTCTGGCGTAGTCCTGGCAAAAATACTAAAATCTTTAACACGTTTGACCAATTCATCATCAGACATTTGATCAATAACCCTTCCAACTATGATCCTTGTACTATTTATCCCAACTTTGTTTGCAATCGTCCGGGCAGTTTCAGGATGATCTCCCGTAATCATAATGGTCCGTACCCCGGCCTCTTGCAATTCCATGACAGCATCTTTCACGTCAGCTCGAGGTGTATCAAGTAAAGCGGTAAACCCGAGAAATGTAAGATTTGATTCTGCCTTTTCACGCGCATTGTCCAAAGGAGCTGCCGGTTCTTCCTTAAAGCATAGGCCGATAACCCGGTATCCTTGGGAAGCAAAGCTTTCTGCTTGTTGCTGAATTTCACGATTAATGTCTTCAGTTAATGGTATAACTTTATCCTCCCATACCAATTGGGTCGAGAGAGTTAATAGCTGTTCCACCGCGCCTTTACAAACCGTTAGGTTCTTGCTATCAGTTTGAACTTGCATTGTAATGCGCTTATGCCAGTCATCTAAGGGAAATTCCATCTCAGCTACAGAACTTCTGATTGCTGTAATATTATAACCAAGGCCCTCTGCCTCATCTAAAAAGGCTGTATCCGTTGGGTCACCATTGAAAATAACTTTGTTTGGGCTATTACCGCTAATACTATTGCCGATGCTATAACCGTCATTGGCCAGAACTCCAATTGTAATGGCTAAGTCCTGCCAATAGGAATGCTTCCATTCTGAACGGGAAAAGCTTCTGCCACCGATAAACCATTTGTCTAGACTAATTTTATTCTCCGTTAGAGTACCGGTTTTATCCGTAGCAATGACTGTGATATTTCCTAGTGTTTCCGCTACCCGTAACCGCCGTAATATGACTTTTTCCCTGGAAAGACGAAATGCCCCTAAACCTATTACCATCGTGATAAGAATTGGGAGTTCCTCGGGGATGGTAGCAAAAGCTAGGGACAACCCCGACAAAAGTGTCTCCCGCCAGCTCGCGCCTCTAAACCAGCCAAGGAAAGCGATCAGCACACTAAAGCCTAACGCGATCCAAACCATCCAGTGTGTTAACTCCCGCATATGAACCTGTAAAGGGGTCCGAGGTTCTCT
>JAJZSC010000410.1 GCA_021849995.1 Bacillota bacterium
ATTTATTTCCTCCCTCAATAAATTAAGATTTTCTCGCTAATTCTTGCATTTTTTGACTTTCGCCTTACAAATTTCATCTCATATATTATGGTTATCCACTGTGTCCAAAAGTACATATGAGTTGCCTAAAAATGAAGACATGTCACCGTGAAAATACCCCCCTTCCCTAGTAAAGGTTGCTGACCGCTCCTTGTTTGGTCGCCTTTGAGCCGTTTACTTAGCTGAACTTCCACTCAAAACATTGATTATTTTTTTCTCACTAACATTGCCCGTTTGAGGTGCCAAATAGGTTCTGATCCTGGTTGCATTGAGGATAGCCAGTAAAGCCACACCTACATCGGCAAAAACTGCCTCCCACATATTTGCCACACCGAAGGCTCCCAGGATGATAAACCCAAGCTTAATTACCATAGCAAGAACGACGCACCATGATATGTTGGCCAATTTGCACATCTTCCGGATCGACCTTGACCACATCTAACTGGTTAATCAGGTTCGCATAATCCGGCCTGATATCCATTAAATCTTGTATGGAACGACGGGAACGGTCAACGGCCCGCGCCTGAATATATTCACCGACAGAATAAAACAACATAACGCCAACGGCTTCGGATAACTGGTGAATCGCAATAGCGCCAATGGTTGCTAAAGCCATCAGGAAATTTTCATCAAACACCGAACCTCTGAGAATATTTCTAAAAGCCGTGCTCAGCACTTCATAACCGACCAACACATAAGCCGACAGGTAAACAACGTACTCAATCGGTTCTAATGAGGTGCCATGCCACTTAGAACCGAAAAGCAAGCCAATAGCCAAAAGGATGCCGGCAATGATAATGCCCGTTAGCTTTCCGCCAAGCAGAGACTTCTCAGGTTGCTGGTTGCTGCTCTTGTCTCTTTGGTTTTCCACGGCTACCAGTTTTGAAGAGATCGGCGAGATGATTGGCTTGAGCAGAAGTTATAATCTGATTGACGTAAGTGCTGATTAGATCAGAGTGAACACATTGCACTTCGCAAACTGGGTTTTGCTCTATGTCCTTAGGATTTTCTAGTTTCATAAGTTCCACCTCAATTTTATATATGAATATTTGTTCATATGTTAGTATATCAAATAAGATTATTCTTGACAACATTTTTCCCTTCTCCAAGCTTGAACTTTTTCTCCATCCAAGATACGAAAAACCGTATAATAATGTCGATTCAAACTGACACTATATCTATGCATAAATGGCAAATCTTCTAAAGAAAAAACTAACAGCAAATAAAAGCCCCCCGGCGCAGAAACACAAGCACGTTTGTGCCGCACCGGTGGGGCTAAATGGAGGTTAAATGAACGGAAATTGGTTATCAATTATTCCTGCCTTAATAACGTTAGGAACCGCTATCCTAACTAAACGGATCATCCCTTCTCTTTCATTTGGGCTCATAGCCGGAGGAATCCTGGTTACGGGCAACCTATTTTCAGGTATATTCAAAACATCCGACTACATCATAGAAGCATTTTCAAGCCCTGAAAACGCATACATCATCTTGTTTCTCTTTTTATTAGGTGCACTTACTGAAATCTTTAAAGTTGCAGGCGGGATTAAAGGTTTTTCTTCTCTGGCAAGTCGTTGGGTGAAAAATGAGAGAGGTGCCCTCCTCTCCGTCTGGGCTGTTACCCCTGTTACTTTTTTGGACTGTTGTTTCCACGTCATCGCGACGGGAACCGTTTCCAATCCCCTCATTGAAAAAGTCAATGGCTCCAAAGAAAAGCTAGCTTTAGTGATTAACGTGACCTCATCTCAACTCATTGTTTTAATCCCAGTAGCTACCACCTACGTCGGTTATATTCTTGGAGTCATTGCATCCGGTATGAAAAAAGCCGGAATGCCCGGCTCAGCCTACACGCTGTATCTTAAAAGTATTCCCTATAACTTTTTTTCCATAGGTATGATTATCATCAGTTTCCTAATAATCTTCCTTGGTCTTGGATTCGGTCGCTGGCGTTTCAGCAGTGGTGGGAAATTGTCAGGCGGAGTTCATAATAGTCATGAAGCGCACGAAGAGTCAGAATTTGAGCAGAAGTTTCCCCCGCGAGCAAGCAATCTCTTCATCCCTTTAGTCCTTTTAATCAGCCTGATTGTTTTTCTTTTTTGGTACACCGGACAAGGCAAAGGAAGAAGCTTCCTCGAAGCGCTTATAAACGCCCAGTTTGAAAAGTCTATTTTTATCGCGACTTTTGTAACGCTAATTTTAACAACTCTTTTGTATGTTCTGCAGAAAGTCCCGCTATCTCAGATTGAGAGTTTCTTTTTAGCCGGAGGAACGGAACTTCTCCCTCCCATCGTCATTCTCATCCTAAGCTGGTCTTTATCCAGTGCTACTCAAGATTTAGGATTTATAGAGTTTATCTCCCGTACCGTAGGAGCGACAGTCCCGAAACTCTTCATCCCGGCGATTGTATTTCTTATTGGAGCCTTTACTTCCTACTTTATCGGATCGTCTTGGGCCACATGGGCTTTAATCATGCCGCTGGGCCTTCAACTGGCTTTTAGCTCCGGAGTGAATATTCCCCTCATTGTAGGTGCAGTGTTGGCTGGAGGCTCAGTGGGAGACACCGTCTCCCCTCTTGGCGAGACACCTATTTTAACAGCCTCTGTCACAGAAGTAAGCATTATCGATCACGTTCAGACCACTTTACCTTATGCTTTAGTGGTAATCGGACTTTCGACTATACTTTTTATAGTTACTCAAGCTTTGTTAGGATAATATAGCCAAAGTATGGATAACTCACGGTAACAAGGAATTGTTACCTATCAATGTGGATGGGGATGGTCTTCAATGGCGTGGTGCCCACAACATTATCGACACACCAACTAAACAAATAGCAGTCCCTATCCAATCGTATGTATCAGGTACTTTCTTATCAATTCCCCAGCCCCATAAGACTGCAAGAAAAACGAAAACTCCTCCATAGGCTGCATAAACTCTGCCAAAGTTCGGGAATTTCTGCAAGGTGGGTATGACGCCGTAAAGAATGAGGATTAGTCCTCCTAGAATCCCATACCAAAATGGCTTTGCTTCCCTCAGCCAAAGCCAGATTAAGTAACCTCCCCCTATTTCGGCTAAACCAGCGAGAATAAATAGTATAATTGCGTTAAACACGAATTAACCCTCCTTAGTAATTGACTCTAAAAGGCGTTTTATGTTACCGATGCAACAAGAACCCTCTGGGTTATTTACCTCACAGCCACAACGACCTGCCTTTGTATGTACGATTATCTCCTCTAAGGCAGTAGTTCTGCCCGTTTCCTCAAATTCTTGTATCACTCTTTTCTTAGTCCATCCGAAACAGTAACAAACTGGGCAGTCTTCGTCATCACTTTTTGTGTATACTTCAACTTTCATGTCTTTCGTTTCAAATACATCCTGTTTTTCGCTGAAATAAACAACGGAACATGCTCTGTTGGTACACATTTTGTAAGAAACTGAAGGTTCTAGTTGGCTAATGCATTTGGCACTAACAGGCTTTTTAAAGTAATTATCTTCATCGGTCTGCCCTTATCGCCGCACTCCGGGCAACTATACCCAAAGTCAAATTTTATTGGTTCAATTTGAATAGCACAACAGTCCTCCATTTTTTCTCACCATCTTCCCAAATAATTGTATTTA
>JAJZSC010000411.1 GCA_021849995.1 Bacillota bacterium
GATCGAGTTCAGCTGGATCCTCCACCTTCTCAAGGTTTCCTAAAACATCAACTGAGAATGTGATATCCTTGAGTTCTTCTTTCTCGACTGGCCAGAACCGGGGATCTTCTGTACCTGCAGCTATGGTGTTAGTCATAATCTCTGAGGTCAGGTTGTCCTGCAAGGGCTGAGTCGTTCCGATACACCCTCTTAAATCCCCCTTCATTTTCAACGTTACGAAGCAGCCTTTCCTTTCCAGAAATTCATCTCCCTGTGGAAGCTGCAGCTTCTCCATATCTCCAGAGTTTAAATGGTGTGTCAAACAAGTTCTGGCCCATTGCGGAAGAGGAGAAGAACGATAAAGTTCGGCAACCAGATAACCAACTCCAAACGGCCCTTCATAGGAGAGAACCTCTACAGCACCTTCTCTGACCTTCAATGCCATTATTAGACTGCGAAAACCACACTCTCCTGCGTTCTCGATTGTACTGTCGGGAATATTATAGATTTCCGATGGATTACGTTTTAGAGCGTTTAGAATCGCTAAATCAAATTGAGGTCCTGCTGGATCAAATCCATACGGACCATCTTCACTCAGACGATGGGACAAATCGCCACTAGCTATTAAGGCACATTTTTGAGGCAATTGGTTTAAGACATTACTTAACCCCTGGCCATATTCCTGAACATTTTGAAGCGGCATACCGATTAGGACTACTTTTCCATTCCAACCTGCCTTTTCTAAGAAATATAGCGGCACAAGGGCACCATGATCCAGACTCCATTCATTTAATACCGTTAAATCAGGTAGGCTTCTAAGTGCGTCCACTACTTGCCTATCATTAGAAAACGATAGTCTAACATGCGGAGTTCCAAAATTTCCGAAATCACCCAGGAGTGTATTGCTCCCAAGCACTACTATTCCCTCCTCAACTAATCTTGCATGTGGAGAAATAACTATAACCGTTTCAACATTTGAATTCTTTATTCGATTCACTACTTGTTGCAATGCGGTGATCGTGGAACTACAAACCTGTTCTTCCCCATGTCCCACCTCCGGAACAATAAGCGGAGGATGTGGGACAAAAGCGGAGTAGACCAAACTCATAATGATTACCACCTTTCAAATAATTTTTTACTTAGACAATTTATCAAAAGCTGTTTGGAAGAATGATAGCGATTGTCCAAATGAGTTGCTGAACATTAAAAAGTTAGGTTAAGTAATTAAGGACTATCTGAATTCCAGCTTTAGGATATGTCATCTAATAGATTTTTAATAGTATTAAAAGATATTAAATGAATGAGACTTTCTAAAATTGCAATAAGATAATAATGTATACTCGACTAGAACCTCTTGTTATTAGAAATAAAATATGTTAATCTTTTAACTAGATATTTGGAGCAAAGGCGCTCTCAAAAAGACTTAGGTATATCCATAAGTCTTTTTATGGAGTGCTTTTTTACATTTTTTCAATATTTCTTTTTTTACTTGCTTATACTACTTACTGCTTTAAATGCAGGGTAAACTATTAGAAAATAAGGAGGAACAAAAAATGGATTTCTTCGGAGCAAGTGTATTTAATGATTCAGTGATGAAAGAAAGGCTTCCAAAAAACACTTACAAAGCACTGAAAAAGACAATCGACGAAGGCCTGCCACTCGACCCATCTGTGGCGGAAGTCGTAGCAAATGCCATGAAGGACTGGGCCATTGAAAAAGGGGCTACTCACTTTACTCACTGGTTCCAACCATTGACCGGAGTTACTGCCGAAAAACATGATTCCTTTATTTCCCCAACTTCCGATGGCAAGGTAATTATGGAGTTCTCCGGAAAAGAGTTGATTAAAGGTGAACCGGATGCCTCTTCCTTCCCTAGCGGTGGTTTAAGAGCTACCTTTGAGGCTAGAGGATACACTGCCTGGGATTGCACCTCACCTGCATTTATCCGAGAAGACTCTGGCACCATAACCCTGTGTATTCCTACTGCATTCTGTTCTTATACCGGTGAGGCCCTAGACAAAAAGACTCCCCTGCTTAGGTCCATGGAGGCTTTATCTAAGCAAGCAATTCGAGTTCTAAGACTCTTCGGAAATGACACAGCTAGTCGTGTTATAAGCACCGTAGGCGCGGAACAAGAGTATTTTCTTATTGATAAAGAGTTCTACCAGAAGCGAATGGATCTAATGCTTGCTGGTCGTACTCTTTTCGGAGCTGCTTCACCTAAGGGACAAGAGTTGGAAGATCACTATTTTGGAACGATTAAGGAACGGATATCTGCGTTCATGAATGAAGTGAACGTCGAACTTTGGAAACTTGGCATAACTGCTAAAACTCAACATAAAGAAGTTGCCCCAGGGCAATATGAAATTGCCCCAATTTTTGCCACTACTAATATTGCCACAGACCACAATCAATTAATAATGGAAACCTTACAAAAAATTGCTACTCGACATGGATTAGTATGTTTATTGCACGAAAAACCGTTTGCGGGTGTTAATGGATCTGGCAAACACAATAACTGGTCATTAGGTACTGATGATGGTCTGAACTTGTTAGACCCGGGCAAAACTCCGCATGAAAATGCTCAATTCCTCGCCTTCCTCTGCGCGGTAATCAAAGCCGTTGATGACTACGCTGATCTGCTTAGAGTTTCCGCTGCTAACCCTGGCAACGACCACCGCCTGGGGGCAAATGAAGCTCCACCTGCTATAATATCCATCTTCTTAGGCGATCAGCTGGCTGATATTATAAAGCAGCTGCAAAATGGCGGACCTAAAGAATCTAAACAAGGTGGTAACCTAACTATAGGGGTAAGTACTTTACCCGCCCTGCCAAAAGATTCTACTGACCGAAACAGAACTTCACCTTTTGCTTTCACTGGAAATAAGTTTGAATTCCGGATGGTTCCATCTTCTTTATCCATAAGTGGCCCAAATGTAGTTCTCAATACCATTGTAGCCGAAGTTCTGTCTCAAATCGCAGATCGTTTAGAAGGTGCTGCTGACTTTAATATGGAATTGCAGGCGCTTCTTAAAGAAATAGCAATTAACCATTCTCGTGTTATCTTCGATGGTAATGGTTATTCTGCTGAATGGGTAGAAGAGGCTGCAAAACGAGGACTTCCAAATATCAGCTCCACCGTCGATGCTATTCCCGCTCTTATTGCAGACAAGAATGTAAATATATTCGAAAAGCATAAAGTATTATCTAACGCTGAATTGCATTCCCGTTATGAGATCTTCCTTGAACAATATTGCAAAGCTATAAATATTGAAGCACTGACTATGATTGATATAGCAAAGCGTCAAATTTTGCCGGCATCAGTTAAATATATTACAAATTTAGCGTCCTCAATCTCTGCAGTTAAATCTGTGCTTCCTGATGCTGACGTATCTGCTCAGGAAGAAATACTCAAAGAAGCCTCTACTGCCTTAGCTTCACTCAAGAAGAACTTAGATCACTTGGAGCAAGTAAACGCTGAAGCTAAAGAGTTTGCTGGTGATATTTACAGCCACGGTGTTTTCTATCGTGATATAGTCTTCAACGCAATGTCTGCTCTTCGTTCTGATGCAGATAAGCTTGAGACTTTAGTGGATGCTTCAATTTGGCCGCTTCCGACTTATGCTGAAATGTTGTTTTTAATCTAAAGTAAGTTATATTTACTGTTTAACA
>JAJZSC010000412.1 GCA_021849995.1 Bacillota bacterium
CAAAAGAAAAATCTTTTCCTCATGAATTGTCTGGCGGCGAACAACAGCGTGTCTGCATTGCCCGTGCCATTATAAATAATCCGGCACTCTTGGTAGCAGATGAACCTACTGGAAACCTCGACCCTGACACAGCCTGGGGTATTATGGAGTTGCTCTATAACGTCAACAAGCGCGGGACTACTGTTGTTATGGCTACTCATGCCAAGGATATTGTGGATCAGATGAAAAAAAGGGTCGTAGCAGTTGAAGGCGGAAAGGTTGTTCGCGACGATGTAAGGGGGAGTTATGGCTATGATAGTTAACTCTTTGGAATACATAGCTCGCGAGACACTCTTTTCCATGCGCCGGAATATTTGGCTCAGCCTCGCTTCGATAGTTACCGTTATGGTCTCACTTGTAATTTTAGGAGCATCTGCCCTTTTCCTTGTGAATGCCTCACATATGGCCAAAGACTTTGAATCACAATTAGAGATCGCAGTGTTTATCAAAACTGAGGCTGCACCTCAACAAGTTCAAACCCTGGAAGGCCAAATCAGGGCAATGTCTGAAGTGGCCTCTATAGAGCTAACCACTAAGGAACAGGCTCTAAACGAGTTTGGAAAATCCATCGGTTCAAATGGAATTCTCTCAGATCTGGGGGGAGTCAACCCATTTCCTGACAAATTTACTGTCCAAGCCGTTGATCCACAGCAAGTTAAATCTGTAGCAGAGCAATTAGCTGTCCTTCCGGGTGTGGAAACTGTTCGTTATGGACAAGGGGTAGTTGATAAGCTCCTTAAATTCACGGCTTGGCTTAGATGGATAGGGCTGGGGGTTATTCTGGCCTTTTCGGTTGCTTCGATTGTACTGATTTCCTTAAATATTAAAATCAATGTCTTTTCCAGACGCCGTGAGATTCAGATCATGAAGCTGGTTGGAGCCAGTAATAGCTTCATACGTTGGCCTTTTATGGTAGAAGGATTATTGCTTGGCTTAATCGGAGGACTGCTTGCCGTCACGATGGTAGGGTTTGGTTATCAGTGGCTCATAGGGTATGTCCAGTCAACCCTGGCCTTTCTGCCGGTTGTTACTGATCCTCAGCTAGTCTTGCGGATTTTAGGCGGGCTGCTGGCAACGGGTATGGGTATCGGTGCTTTAGGGAGTGTGATTTCACTCGGACGCTTTTTAAAAGTTTAGTGTAATGCATTAGGGTTTCAGAGAGGAGGAGAAAGTTTGCATAAAAGAACACTATTTACTGCTTTATTCATGACAGTTGTTATGCTGGGAACCTCAATAGTACCACTTAGTGCAGACGAACTTGACGATGCGATTCGCGAACAGCAGAGAATCAAAAACCAGCAGGATGCTGCCAAGGATCGCTTAAACCAGTTGACATACACGGCGGACCGATTAAAAACCCAATTAGAACAGCTGAACGGGCAAATTACTGTAGCGCAAACCAGTCTTGTTCAGAAACAAAAGGCCTTAGCCGAGGCGGAAGCAGATGTCACAAAAGCCCAAAAGGAACTGGAGCAGAAACAGAAAGATCTAGAAAATAGACGTCAGTCTTTGCAAAAGCGGTTACGCGGAATTTATGTGGAAGGTCAGGTTAGCTATCTAGAGATTCTGTTCCAGGCCAAAGATCTCGGAGATTTTATTACCAGGCTTGAATACTTTAATAAACTGGTCTCTAATGACCAACAACTTATGGCAGGGATCAAGTCCCAAAAAGAACAGGTCGAGCAAAAAGCCAGGGAACTGCAGGAGCGCCGCGACCAGGCTGCCCGGATACAGGCCCAGGCTGTTGCTGCCAAAAATGAATTGGATGGCAAACAGCAACAACAAAAAACAGCCTTAAATCAAAACAAAAAATACCAAGATGAAATATTTGTCCAGATGGAGAAACTAGAGGCAGATGCCAACTCCTTAACTGATAAAATTCGCCAATTACAGGCGTCCAGGAAAGGAGGAGTAATTGGCACTGTGAATACCTGGCCTGTGCCAGGTTATTACGAAGTCAGCAGTCCCTTCGGTTGGAGAATTCACCCGATAACCCGTAAACGCAGTCTGCATACCGGAACAGATATTCCTGCTCCCTCGGGAACAAAGCTTGCGGCAGCAGGGGATGGAGTTGTCATTTATTCCGGTTGGTACGGGGCATATGGAAATACTGTGATAATTGATCATGGAGGTGGTTATTCTACTCTTTATGGACATCAGTCCCGTGTAGCCGCTTCAGAAGGTGATCAGGTTAAGGCTGGCGAGGTGATCGGCTATGTAGGTTCAACTGGTTGGAGTACAGGACCCCATTTACACTTTGAAGTTCGCGTCGGTGGTAATCCAACTGACCCATTGCAGTATTTCCGCTGATGGATAAGCATATAATAAATAGAGATCACTGACGGGAAGGGGTTAGCATATTGCAGGAGAGGAATTGGAGAGATATTTTTAGGCACGTTATTATAGTTCTCGTAATTTTTAGCGTGCTGGTAACGGGAGTGGTAGGGGCTTTTGCTCTCGCCAACATTGATCATGTAGGTAGGTTAATCAGGGTCCTTCAATTGGTGCATTCGGAATACATCGATAAGGTAACCACGCAGCAACTTGTGGATGGTGCAACTAAAGGTATAGTTGACTCTCTCGGAGACCCTTATTCAAATTATCTTGATGTTAAGGAAAATCAGCAGTTATTTGAGCAGATCGAGGGTAAGTTCGGAGGAGTAGGAATTGTTCTGAGCCTTAAAGATCCTAAAAAGCTAACAGTTCTGCGTCCTATTAAAAACACCCCTGCTTTCCGGGCCGGTATCCAACCGGGGGATATAGTACTTAAAATTGACAATGAAGACGCGACTACCATTGACCAGGAAAAAGCAGTTTCTTTGATGAGAGGAAAACCCGGGACCAAGGTCACTTTAGTTTTATACCGTGAAAGCCAGAAGAAAAATGTTACTGTTACCCTGACCAGAGAAGACATTGTAGTTCCAACAGTAAACGGCCAAGCCCTGCCGGGTAATCCTGATCTGGCCTATGTGGAGATTTCTCAGTTCTCCACCGACACCGGTAAAGAGCTCGGAGAAGTGCTGAAAAGTATGGATATGAAGAAGTATAAAGGACTGATCCTTGACTTGCGCTTTAACCATGGTGGAGAGTTAGGTGCTGCTGTTCAAGTGGCTAGTTACTTTGTTCCTTCCGGTCCAGTAGTTTATATTGTAGATAAGCAAGGAAATGTAGAGACCAAACCTGCCACTGGTACTTATCTGGGAGTCCCGCTGGTAGTAATCGTCAATGAAGAGAGCGCCTCAGCAGCTGAGATCGTATCCGGAGCAATCAAGGATAAGACCACAGGTACTCTAGTCGGAATGAAAACCTTCGGAAAAGGTGTTGTTCAGACAATCTTCCCGCTGGATGGTGGAACAAGTGTAAAATTGACCACGGCTAAGTATCTGACCCCGAATAAACTTGATATCAATAAACGCGGCATCGAACCTGATGTTCAGGTAGAGATTAAAAAAGACCAGGAAATCACGATTTCTCCGACCGATACTAATTTCGATCCTCAACTCAGTAAAGCTGTCCAGGTCTTGAGAGGGAAAATAAAGTAAATACAGTACACTTTATCTGAATCAAGAATACAGCAGATTCCTTTAATTTGACAAACCGCTCGGA
>JAJZSC010000413.1 GCA_021849995.1 Bacillota bacterium
TTTTTCTTCTTGATCTCTTTTACGTGATTTGGTAAAGGCATTTGAGCCATTATTTCTTCTGCGGTAGGCATTCTTTTAATAAATTTCATGCTCATGTCCTATTCCCCCAGCCTAATCTTTAATCATTTATTATAGTATAGAATTATACGTGTCGAAAATGTATTAGTAAAGAAGATATTTAATTTAGGAATTAATATCTATTAACTGTTGAGGCTGTGATTAGAAAACAATTAAACAAGACATAACTAAGCATCTTCGCTTTGGATATGTCTTGTTTAATGTTTATGATCTAATTTTGAGCCACTTGCGCCAGTTATATCTTTTAGCCATTTTTGTCATCTAAGATATTCAAGCCAATTTCAAGTACTTTATTGAGCAATTCTATTGACTTATTTTATCTCATAGAGTCAAGTTTATTAACTCTTCAGCAAATATTTGGACCAGCTATCAAGTTCATTTACTATAGCACTATTAACACTTAAAGATTGTTTACGAGCATCGATATCCGCAATATATTGTTTTATTCGAGGTCGAACAAATGAATTATTACCCTGCTGCATCTGTCTGCTAAAAAACCTCGGGTACCAAATACGTTTAAAGTTATCAAGAGTGTGCATCTCCGTAAGGTATTGACCACCAGGCCCAACCTTCTCAATCAGGTCCAGACACAGATCCTCACTCTCTACTGTAACTCCCTGCATATAAGCTTTTGTTTGTTCAATAATTTCATCTACCAAAACAACCAATTCAGGTGAGACACTTTTACAGTGATCCATTACCCCAACATCATGAACTAAATTGGCTCTGCTTAAACTTGTAGAGAAAACTTCCATCGTAACTTCTGCTACAGCCTGTTCATCCAGAGCTTTAGCATCAGTACAACCTGCTGTACCATAAAAAGGCAAACCATAGGATCTTGCTAATTCTGAAGCAGCAGCTATAAGCAAGTGAAACTCGGGTGCTCCGTAACTTCCGACCGTTGTTCGCATATCCATTACGGAGGGCATAGCCCCATATATGAAAGGCGTTCCTTCAACTGCAAGTTGAGCAATGACTAAGCCAACTAATACTTCAGCGTTGCATTGGGCTAAAGTAGCCGCGAAACTCATGGGAGATGTGCCACCCATCATGCAGTAAGGCATGTATACAATCGGAATGCGGTGTTCTGCACTGATGATCAGCTTTTCGGTACTTTCCGTGGGATGTGTCATTGGTGGGATAGGCTCACAATAATGGAAGATGAATGGCTTCTCTTGCAGCTGTTTAAGTCCACCAGATACAGTTGCAGCAATATTGATCACATCCCTAAGCCCTTGTACATCGTTTGTTGAAAAATTAATTGGTTTGCTAAAGTGTTTGACTGTTTCAATAAAAGATATTTGAGATTGAGATTTCGTAGGTACATCAGCGCACATCCCTACCGATAAGATAAAGTGTATATTATTTAGCTGCTGGGCGATTTTACACATTAAAGTAATATCTTTTTTTAGAAATTTCCGTGATATACCTGTGTAAGGATCTAAGATTTCTAATTGATCGGCGTGTGTACCATAATAGAGACTTTTCTCACTATCAACAGTGATAAACGGCTCTCCGTTACGAGTATATAAGGTGAGTTCTTTGGGGGCTACGCTCAAAGCCCATTCAATAAGATTTTCCGGAATGGTAACTAGACCGCTAGCCTTGATTTTCGCCCCATGGCTAACCAATAATTTCAAACTTCTGGTCCCGTCGATTTTCATACCAACATTACTAATTAAGTTGAGACTTGCTTTGTGCAGTGTCTCAACACTAGTTTTAGTTAAAACTTCTGTTTGCAAATATCTAGTCACATACCATCACTCTCCGGTTAAGCAATACCAAGGTACATTTTCTTTACGTACTCGTTTGAAAGCAATTGATGGTTTGAACCTTCCAAGACAATACGCCCTTGCTCCATTACATAAGCTCGGTCGGCGATGGCTAAAGTTGTATTTACATTTTGCTCGACTATTAAAACCGTGACCTTTTCCGTCCGCAGCTTTTTTATAGTCTCAAATACTGCGACTACATTTTTAGGAGCAAGTCCCATGGATGGTTCATCAAGGATAAGCATCTTAGGATTAGACATTAACCCTCTAGCGATAGCAAGCATCTGCCTTTCCCCACCGCTCATCGTCCCTGCCAATTGCTTTTTTCTTTCGGCTAGCCTAGGAAATAGACTATATACATACTCAAGGTTTTGGGCAACAACTCTTTTACTAGTGATTATATGTGCTCCTAATAAAAGGTTATCTAAAACTGTCATAGCCGGAAAAAGGTGCCGCTCTTCCGGGACAAAAGCTATCCCTAATTTTGTTAGGTCATGTACTGGCATGCCAGTTATTGTAGTCCCAAAAAATTTTACGTTCCCCTTTTTTACTGTGATTAAATTCATAATACTTTTTAAGGTAGTAGTTTTGCCTGCTCCGTTAGGACCCAATAATGCAACCACTTCACCTTCATCAATCCGTAAGGAAATATCCCAAAGAATATTTAGATGTCCGTAACCCGCTTCAATGTTACATACTTCCAGCAATGCTTTCCCCCCTGTCCATAGTTCTGTGAAAGCTGGCGCTTATAGTAGGTAATTTTCTCCTAAATAGGCTTCGGTAACTTTGCTATTCTGTACTATTTCCTCTGGCGTACCTTCTGCAATTTTCTCACCAAAATGCAGTACGGCAATCCGATCACACACGTCCATGATGAGTTTCATCAAATGCTCGACCATAATTATTGTGATACCCATATCGCGAATTTTCCTGATTAGACTAGTTAAATCTACTAGTTCTCCAGGGGTTAGTCCAGCAGCTACTTCATCAAGAAGCAGCAACTTACAATTGCTGGCAAGTGCCCTAGCCAATTCTAACCTTTTAAGCTGGATAGTGTTGAGGTTTACTGCCAAGGTATCAAAAGAAAGAGGGAATTCTACAAATCCAAGCCACTCAGAGGCCGATTGGGTTGCCTTTTTAGTAGATTCCCTCTTACCAAAAATAGCCCCAACCATCACATTTTCCAGGGCAGTCATCTGAGGAAATGAATTAACTATTTGAAAAGTTCTAGCTACCCCCTTATGACAGATCTTGTCTGCACGCCACCCTGCGATGTCTTTCCCATTAAACACTACTCTTCCTACTTCAGGCTTGTATACGCCAGATATACAATTTAAGAGAGTTGTTTTCCCTGCTCCATTTGGGCCAATAAGGCCATAAATATTGTTTTTCGGCACCTGAATGCTAACATCTTTAACAGCGGCCAAACCGCCAAAACGTTTTGATAGACCTTCAGTTTCCAGTATCATATCATCCACCCACTCTTCCGCTATCCGTAAGCTTGCTAATAAAGAAATCTTGGCTGGCCCCAAGGTTGAAGCAAAGGGGACTAATTCTCCTAGTCCCCTTTCTTCGTCACGTACCTAAATCGTTGTTAGAAGATTATTGCTGCTTTAAGCTACTTCAAGTTATCAGGAATCTTAATTTTTGTCTCTTGAAAACTATCTGGCCAGACAACGGTGCCTTTTCCGCCAAAGTATTGAACCACTGGAAACATGTAGTGTTCCTGGTCAACTACCGGATCCGGCCAAGTTTCAGGAGTATATTTATCTTGAAATCGGTAAGTACGTAG
>JAJZSC010000414.1 GCA_021849995.1 Bacillota bacterium
TGGATATGTTTCGGGGGGCTACCGGGTGCTCGGCATCATGGAATGGGAGAGGAAAGATAGTTTAGGTACGCTGATATTATTTATATGGTGTTTTTTAACCTTATTAAAATAGTTAGGAATAATGTCTCTTGCAAGGATTGCCATAGGGATACTGGGCATAAAGTAAATTTACTGGTGACAGAACAGGATTTTAAGTAACTGAAACTATATTCTTTGGCCACAACTAAAAAATTATAGGTATTTAAAATTCAAAGGACCGAGGCTATCTGCCTCGGTTTTCTCATGTACCAATCAGAAAGGATAATTTGTAATGGCATAAAAAATTCAGCTCAGCTGCAAGCGAGAGAACTAGTATTTTTGTTTTGCGATGATTGTCGAAATATTTTTTCTAATTTCTATTTACGACGAAGGAGGAAATATTCAGAAAAAGTTGAATATACATTTAGATGTAAAAAATGTTTCATAAAAACTAAATGGTGTAATATTTTTATCTTAATAAGATTGGAGTAGAAAATACAATCTATTGCAGTTTTTGGTTTTATGCCACTATCAAAGTTTATAATTTCTAACACTTATGCCTTAGCTTACTAGCACAAGGTGGTAAGAAGACCTGCAATATAAAATGGCAAAAGCCATCAACCAGAAGGAGGAATCATATGTCAAATGTGGGGTTTCGAATCTTTACAAAAATTCATCGTCCCAGTAAAGAATTAGTAGATGGATTCAAAGGATTGCCGGTTGCCAATATTGCCGACGAAATGAACCGTTTTAGCTGCATGGATGCACGCATTAAACCTCTCAATAGCACGCCGCTGTTAGGCCCAGCTTTTACGGTGAAGGCAAGATCTGCTGATAATCTAATGTTCCACAAAGCCTTGGAAATGGCGCAACCAGGTGATGTTATTGTTGTTGATGTGCAAGGAGACATAGTGAATTCGATAACAGGTGATATCATGATGACCGAAGCTCGCAAGAAAGGTATTGCCGGTATAGTTATTGATGGAGCTGTGCGCGATTCGGATTCGCTGAGGAAAATGGATATGCCAATCTATGCAGCCGGTGTTACCCCAAAGGGGCCGTACAAAGACGGCCCGGGAGAAATTAACGTTCCAGTCTGTTGCGGCGGACTCGTTGTAAATCCTGGAGATATTGTGGTAGGAGATGGCGACGGCATAGTCATTATCAACCCTAACGATGCACCAGTCGTCTTGGAAAAGGCAAAATCAAAGCAAGCGAAAGAACAGGCCATCTTTAAGGCCATTGAAGAAGGTACCAGAGACAAATCTTGGGTGGATAAGGAACTTAAGGTACGAGGCTGCGAAATTATAGACGACTATTATAAATAAGATTTTTTCACAAGGTAAAAAGAAATTTAGTTAGATTACTCATCTTAAAAGAGGTAATATTCGGAATTTGTTGAACTATATGACGTAAAAAATATTCCACGCACATTAGAATAAGTAATATTAATGTGCAGAAGGAGATGGGTATGAATCTAAATGTATTGCAACAATTGGAAAAGCAAATTCCAACATTAACAGACTCCCAACGTAAGGTAGCAGATTATATCCTTAAAAACACAGTCGAGGTGGCTTTTTTAACAATTGATCAGTTATCTGGAGTCGTTGGAACGAGTACAAGTACTATTATGCGTTTAGCATTTAGCATGGGATATTCCGGATATGCCAATTTTCAAAAGGATTTGCAAGAATTATTAAGAAACCGTGTTGCACCATCAATGAGATTGCATGCAGTAACCAAGGAGTTAGGCAGAAATGACTTGTTAGCACAGTGTGCGGAAAACCAAATAAAAAATATTAGAGAGACCGTTGGCATGTTATCTGAAGATACACTTAACAACGTTTTAGATGAAATTCTGTCAGCTAATATGATTTATTGTGTGGGCATGAGGACTTCGTATTCAGTTTCTCATTACTTATATCAAGGTTTAAACCGCTTACAGAGAAACTGCGAAATGGTTACCCTTGGAAACGGGTATTTACCCGAAAGGATGCTGAGTATTGGTCCATCTGACGTAGTAATAGCATTAACGCTTCCACGCTACCAAAAAATGGTTGTCAATGTTGCTCAGTTAGCTAAGGAGAGAGGGGCCAAAGTTATCTCAATGACAGATGGTTATTCCTCTCCGATCGCACCGTTTTCGGATATCCTACTTCCCTTCAGCTATGGAAGTCTAGCCTTTCACAACTCGGTTTTTGGTGCCATGTTAATTGCAGATTATATTATTACATCCATTGCCCTCAAACAACCTGAGTTGACTAGACGAAGATTGGAGGAGGCTGAAGAAATCTTTGACAAATGGGGTATGCTGGTTACAAAGTAGATTGCTATTTTGCGTTTAAAAGTTAAGGATGGATAAATTATCAGTTTCCTCTACAATACGGATTAATGGTTAGGGGAGATTGAAACATGAAATTGGGTCTTGTTGGTTTTGGAGAGGCCGCTTTTGAAATGTCTGTTGGATTAAAACAAGAAGGTTTCGAAGCAATTTTAGCTTATGATGTTATGTTGAACCATCCTGTTTTTGGTACACAAATTAGGGAGCGTGCTAGTCAGGCCCAGGTGGAACTTCTAGAAGCCCCTGGAGATTTGTTAAACCAAGTAGAAATTGTGGTTGTTGCAGTGCCAGCAGATAAAGACTACGAGGTCAGTGAGGTTCTAAAACCTCATCTAAAGAAAGGCTGTATTTACATTGATGTAACAGCCTCGACACCTAATGTGAAGCAAAACATTTGGAAAAATATACAGGGAGAGGAGGTGTTATTTGTTGACGCCGCAATGATGGGTCCATTACCAATCTATAAGCACAAAGTGCCTATTTTGGCAAGCGGAAATGGGACTGATCAATTTATTCAGCTAATGTCCCAATATGGAATGGATATTACTAAAGTAAGCATAAATCCTGGAGAGGCATCAGCTGTAAAATTAATACGCAGCATTTATATGAAGGGTGTAGTCGCGCTTTACTATGAGTTGTTAGAAGCAGCACACACATTTAATGTGGAAGATTTAGTTATAAGCTCAATAAACGAGACTATGGAAGGGAAAACTTTTGAACAAACCATGAACCGTCTAGTGACCGGAACCGCTATTCATGCGCGTAGAAGGTCGGTTGAACTGGGTGGATCCATCGAAATGTTGGAAACTTCTAATATTAATTCGGCAATGTCTAAAGCAGCTAGAGAAAAACTTGAAGGAATAGCAAAATTAAATTTGAAGGCAAAGTTCAATGGTAAACAGCCGGGGCATTGGTTAGAAGTGATTAGGGCTTGTCAACAAAATACTGCGACTCAAGCAAATTAAATATTGAGGGGGAGAAGATACATGAAAAAGATTCTATCCATTATGATGGTGGCCACTTTGGCTCTTGGAACGCTTGTGGGCTGTAGCGGAAATAAACCAGCGGCCCAAAGCAAAAATGAAACGAATGCACCGAAGGTAGAATACCCAACTAAGGCAATTACTTTGATCAATTCATTTTCTCCAGGTGGTAGTAATGATTTAGGTGCTCGCGTGTTTGCATCCTATCTTGAAAAAGAGTTAAGTGTTCCAGTAGTTGTTGAAAATAAAACTGGCGGAGGAGGCTGGGTAGGGTATTCAGAAGTCGTAAAGGCAAAAC
>JAJZSC010000415.1 GCA_021849995.1 Bacillota bacterium
TTCTCACTGTTGATGGGATTAAGTATCAAAAGCATTGCTTTCGAAAAAAGAGCAACCGCGATGGGATTCTTTCAGGCTGTTTATGGGTTGGGGATGTTTTTGGGACCAATGCTGGTTGGCTTTTTTAGTGATAGTATTGGCTTGGATTCAAGCTTCTTTGCTTTGACAGTAGTTGGTGCAGCTGGGGCGTTAATTAGTGTATTAGCTATTCGTGAAGTAAAGGTTACTACAGAAAGCAACAAATAATTGCAGTATTCTATTCTGAAGGATCCTATAAGTAAGAGTTCGGTTTGCGATGAAGCTAAATACCTTATCTGATAACCCTTAAGGACACAGAGTACCTAAGGGTTTTTAATATTTTATAACAAGCATTTTATAGTAGGAATTTTGCTCTTTGAAAGCGAATGTTTCTGAATAATTTATATATTTAGTTGTGGTATTTCTTTTACTCTTTCCAGATTTGCAGGATATTCTATAGATGGTAATAGAACCTGCTTAGTACTAGCACCTTATAACCCAAGTTTGGCGTAAAAAATTTCCAGTACCAGGCGTAGCAAGGCTTTGAGGCATACATCAATAATATTTTGTCACTACAACGTATTTTCCAAAGATTTTGTTATCTGTTTTAATGCCTTTGGTTTCAATAAGTTTTCACAGTTGAAGAGTTTTGTCCATTCTATTTGTTCCTCTGTCATTTCCGTTACTGTAAGTGAATAACCAGGTGAGCCTTTGATACCTACTTGATTTAACTGACAACTTTGCACTTGTTTCAAAACGTCTATGGGGGATATTGAAAGCCCAGCCCTCTTAAGCATTACTTCCATTGTATTTACCAATAGGTAGGCCAATATGCAAACAGTGACATGGGCCTTGACTCGCTCGGGACGCGTTAAATGGATTGGCCTCAGGGCCAACTGGGACTTCATTTCCCGAAATACCTCTTCTATTTTGTTCTTTTCTCTGTATCTCTGAATGATCTCAGTTTGGGGAATCGTCTCGTCGTTAGTAATGAAACAAGTCATACCATCTAATCGTCTAATCTCAGCTTCCTTAGTCTTATCAATCATCGCAGATAACTGGAAAGAATGGGCTATTCGTATTGAGCCGTCTTTTTTAGGCACTTCAACCTCGATAGGCGTAACAGTTACCTTCATCAATGACTTGAGTTTTCGTTTGGAGATTATTTTTTGCACATCTCGCTCGACAGCTTCCTTTTGGCGGGATTTCTTGGCTACAGCCAGTTTGGCATTTTGTTCTGCAATCCAAGCCATAGTTTTTGAGATCCGTTTATCTCGTGTAGCAATATCTTCAAAAAAACGGGTAACGTCAAATGAGAAAATGAACCGTCGTTTTCCGACCCGGCCTTCCCAAGTATAAAAGAACTGATTGTCGTCGGTTGGTAGGAATTCATGAAGAGCCAGGATCTGCTCATAATCCTCTTTTGAAGCAGGCTCTGGAACAAACTTCTGAAATAACGGATGGCAGGCCATTTCGTCCTTATCCATAGCAGACAGATAGGTAAGTCCCTGTGCTTCAAGTAAATCCAGATGATCGCTAGATACCATCCCGCGATCAAACACAAGATGACACGTTTTTAAACCGAATTGCCGTTTAAGGTCGTTAACCACACTCGGTAAGGTGGTGATGTCCTGGGTATTTCCTTCAAGCACCTTCCAATAAAATGGTGATCCCTGTGGAGTAACCATAAGAGCAATTACAATTTGCTCCAGGTCGGGTCGGTGGTCACGAGAATAACCAAGTTTTGCGATCACGCATTGGCTGCCTTCCATATACGTAGAAGTAATGTCATAGAAAAATCCTTCCCCAACAGTAGGATCAAGACGCTGCAGCTGAGTATAGAGATGGTTTTGTAAAGCGTTTTCCTGTTTGTTAAGGGAATCCAGTTCCCGGTATACGGCGTAATCATCCGGTAACCGGGGAGAACCAAGCAGGGCCGGTAACACAGTACTTTGCATCCATTCTACAACATGGATTTTACTGAGTGGTTCAATACAGCGATTGAGTACCATAGCCTCGATTAATAAGCTATCTTGGAAAAAGTGTTGTAACTGAAAGGTTTCCCAAAGAGAATGCAACAGAATGATAGGAAGAAACAGCCAGTGCTTTGTGACTACAATATCGGAAGTCTTGGCTAACACCAGGTCCGGATCCTGTTGGGCCTTAAGAATTAATCTCATCCGTTCGGCATCAGCTTCAGACAACACACCGAGGTTCTGGATTAGGCGGTGCTTGGGTTTCCCGTCTTTATCCCGATAAGAAGCGACGATTTTATAGTAATTGTAGGTTTTACCTTCTTGCCTAATGGTAACTTTTTTGAGAAACATTGTAGCCCTCCTGCCCATATATTAGGACTACAATAAGTATACCAAATAATACGCTTAATTCATATAGGTAATGATCAATTTTTATCCTTATATTTAGGACTACAATATCAGGGATGGTACCTTAAAAGCCTTGGTACATAAGGGTTTGGCAAAATATGTCGCCAAACTTGGGTAATAATTTATATAAATCTTCTGTAAGGGAGCTAGAGGTAACTAAAAGCTGAGAAGATATGGTGCTCATTATAGCTGCTAGGATAGCTGAGAGCAGGAACCCAGTAATAATAGGGTGAAAAAGCAGCTTGCCAAGCTCTAAGAACACAGTTTCGGGATTGCTTAATTTGATTCCTTGTTTGGCAAAGAATGCAATACCGATAAGACCAGTAAACATTGCTCCTGCTACAGAGAAAATCATCCAGCTCATGCCAATTCGTCGAGCTTTAGCCATTTCTTTAACAGATGAGATAGCCATAAAGCGAACAATAATGTGCGGTTGCCCAAAATATCCTAGTCCCCAGGCAAATAGGGATATCATTCCTAAAACACTTGTTCCTTTAAACAAATCTAATAGTGCTGGATTAATAGCTTGGATTTGAGTAAAGGTAGAAGTCACTCCGCCAGTTGAGAACAAAGTTATGGTTGGAACCATAGTCAAAGCTAACACCATGATTAGCCCTTGTGCGAAATCAGTTAGGCTAACAGCTAAAAATCCTCCAAAGAGAGTATAAGCAACCACAACTCCCGCAATTATCCAAAGTCCAAGATGATAATCGATGCCAAAAGTGTTATTAAAAAGAATTCCCCCCGAAACTAAACCAGATGACACATAGAAAGTGAAGAAAACTATAATTACAAGTCCGGAAGTCAGGCGTAAAATATTTGATGTATCCTTAAAGCGGTTTCCCAAAAACTCAGGAATCGTAATAGAATCGTCAGCAATTTCCGTATAAGTACGTAGACGTGGGGCAACATAGAGCCAGTTCGCATAAGCCCCCAATGTTAAGCCTAAGACAATCCACCCTGCACTTAATCCTTGGGCAAACATGGCGCCGGGTAACCCAAGCATTAACCAGCCACTCATATCAGAGGCTCCTGCGCTTAAAGCTGTAACAGCCGGCCCAAGAGTACGTCCTCCAAGCATATATTCGGATAAATTAGAAGTACGCTTATAAGAGTAGTATCCGATGAACAGCATTCCTAACATATAAATAATAATAGAATGCTAAGAGCAAAATATCCCCACCCTTAATTATTTAAATAAATCTCAGTTTTCATAAATTAGAGA
>JAJZSC010000416.1 GCA_021849995.1 Bacillota bacterium
TCTACATTTTTTCAACTGTTCAGACCTATTTTACAGGGAAACGTCAAAGTCCTAGTCATAATGTTTGCGTTTATTGTAATAGAAATGGTAAATGGTGGTTAATCCAAAGCTTGGTGAAACACATTTCCAGGCTTTGTGATACCACAAGGGTTTCAGACTTTATCGGCAAAAATTGTAATCCTTTTAAAACTAAACTCCAGCAACTGTTCATCGGAAGATACCCTTGAGGTGCTAGCTAGATGCAAGATAACCTGTATTGAGATTAAGGATCTTAAGAATGCGTAGAATTTGATGTAGTCCCTAAATTACATCGAAAGAAACCCTGAATGCCTTGCTACGTCTAGGGATGGGAAAATTTTACGCCAAACTTGGGATAATAATTTTTATAGCCCAACGTAATTTAATGCAATTTCCACATTCCGACCACATTTACGCAGAGCCTGGGCTGTATTTTTAATATCATGCAATCGAAACAGACTTATGGCTACATTACGGAGGGTGGCCATGACTCTTGGCCCTTCGCCGACCCGGACCTGGGAACGGTCTTCATCAAATGTCACATCCCTAACCCAATGTAAACGGTTTTCTATGCACCAATGACCACGATTTAGAGATAGCAGCCGCTTGGCATCAGCCTTTTCGGGGGACAAACTTGTTATGCCATAGGCGGTTTCGCTACGCATTAATTCTCCGTTCAGTTTATAGGTGATGCGTTCAATCCGGCAAACTTGCGCCGCGTAAGGAAATTCGATGTAATCATTTAATGTCGTACTGGTCTGGATAATACGCACTTCAATCCGGCCATGGCCTTTATCCAATGTTTTGTATTCAGGGGGAAAAATCCCCGTCGTCTAAATCTTCGATGGCGTGCAAAAGCGTTTTTTGATTACCCTTTACTGTAAAGAAATAGTCAGCTTTTTTCTGTTCCTTAAGATATTTGGCATGTTCAACCTGAGTATGCAGAGCATCGGCTGTCACTACTTTATCTTTTAAATCCAGAGGATCTAACAGGGATTGGAACTCTGTTATCTCGTTCGTCTTTTTATCAACCGGTCTTTGAGAAACGACAACGCCCTCTTTATGTAAGATAGCGGCCATTAAGTGCAGTTGTCTTTTTTTCCTAAGTTGCCGCTCACCATGCGGCAGGTTGTACACCGGGATGTCTGACCATCCCGATTTATGATGTATCTTGATTATTATTGTAAAGTGCTTGGTAAGTATTTTTACGTTTCTCAGAGATAAGAAGGTGGATCAGATTATCATTTGATAAACTATTAATTGATTTTCGTCTTTTCATCTTTTAATGGTAAACTTATGGCGAGAGAAAATTAATGTTGGACAAAAACTCTTGAATTAAAGGAATTAAAGAGCATGCGAATTTTCTTGTGTGGAGTCAGCTGTGTGGGGAAGACTACGGTTGGTAGATTACTGGCGGAGCAAATTGGCTACAAGTTCATCGATCTGGACTACGAGGTCGAGGCTTATTATAATAAGCCAATTGAATTTCTCCAAAAAGAATATTTCACTATGGAAGCCTACCGGAAAAAAGTGTTAGAGGTACTCAAAGATGTATTGCAGAAACATCATGATAACTATGTGCTGGCACTGCCGCCGAGCGGGCTTCGCGAAAGTTTCCGGAAAGTAATCAATACGGTTGATCCTGTTATCATCGTACTTACGGATAGGGCAAAGAACATCTTAGAGCGAATCAGCTTTTACGATGAATACTCACGGCCTATGGAAAAGAGAGAGCTAAGTGAGCGGGAAAAGGAGAACTACCTGCGGGAGATAAGGCTGGATATGGAGTATTTCGGCCGTTCTTATGGTAAGGTAGATTACCGCATAAATATTGCCGGAGCCAAGGCGGATGTAGTTGTAAATAAGATTCGTGGGACATTAAGAATCTAAGATGAACCGTACCGAACGCTAAATATTTTAGAATAATAAGATCGGCAAATTGGAGGATCATTATTATGCAAATAGGCTGTACTAAAAAGCTGCAAGATGAACTGGGACTTGTTTTCCAAGATGGAGCGGAGAATAATGATTTGTTTTGCTGGAGTGCACATTTAATTACGGTAAATCGCAGAAAAACATTAGTCATAGTAAACGACAGCAACCGGTTTGGCTTTGTTCTCCATGGAATGAAAGCGAAAGATTTTAAGAACCTGAATGAGCATATAACGCAAGGAATTAGGAATTGTTTGCGAGATGAAAAAATTAAAGATGAAATCATCGAGCAATATTTGCAAACTGCGGGAGACTTGGTTTTTTCCAAGACAAGAGGTAAGAAATGTGTTGCGCGGCTCAATAAAGCTTGTGAACGGGTCGAGGTATTTAACGACAGCTTGGATCCGGGTGTACTTTTTCAAACCATAGCAACCAGACATTTGAATACTGACCTGATTAAAACTGACAAGGAATCAGGTTATGAGTATCCCTATGAATTGTTAAGCAAAGACTTTGAACAATTTGCCGGAAAACAATTCATCAGTTGTGAGGCTGTCGATTTAATGATTAAGCTCGATTTAGGCCGTATGACAGCTTGGCGAAGAATCATCACACCGGTGGATATTACTTTCAAACAGCTTCATGCAATCATACAAGTTGCTTTCAATTGGAAAAGCTCTCACCTTTATGGATTCAATATTTTTGATCCCGCTGGAAAATGTGTTCTTAACGTGATCAGTGAATTTGAAGAAGTCTACGAACCGCCGCAGGATGTAAAAATACTCATAGATTCGGAGGTAAAGCTGCCGGAATATGTTCATGAGCAATACAAGATAGATTATTGCTATGATTACGGGGATAATTGGGAGCACGAGATTATCATCAGGGAGATGATCAATTATTATGAAAAAAATTACCCCGTCTGTCTGATGGGTGAAGGGAATGCGCCGCCGGAAGATGTGGGGGGCATTTCGGGATATGAAGAATTCTTAGCAATAATATCTGATCCTAAGCATGAAGATTATGAAAATACGCGTCGATGGGCGCAGGGGCAATGGTACCGGGATTTTGACATTGATTTGGTAAACAGGAGGTTAAAAAATATTTTGAGAAGATAATAAACCACAGAGGGATTAAACCTTTCTGACACCCACTTTAAAGTACAGTACAGCCAATTAACGCCGGCTGCTGAAGTAGGTGTTTTTCAATTGGACTTTTCGTTTGATGACCGCCTCGGGAATGTCTGGAGCGGCGGAATTTCTGAACTCGCTGCTACGGATCCGAAAGAATTCAGCATTTTAGCTGCTCATTCCCCTGCCAAACACTGGGCCTTGAAAGTAGCTCACGTTGTGCAGGTTATACCCGGGATCAGGAGCACGATTGAATTGAAGGGAGGGGAGTAAAGTGACAGTGACCAACAGACCCCGAAACCGGAAGCAGGCAGTATTATGGATTATATTGGCTATGTCCATCATTTTAATGTCGTGTTATTGGTTAACTATGTAAATTTGGCTGTGCAGGAATAACGGAACTGCGGAAGTGGCGAAGGTGGGCTTTTGGTTAGCTTTTGATGAAAGAGAGAATCCGTCCTTAGAGGTTTTGGAGAGTGTGAACGGTCATATCGATATGCTTTCCCGGCAGTTAGAAACAGC
>JAJZSC010000417.1 GCA_021849995.1 Bacillota bacterium
GTGCATGCTCTGTCCGCGCAATAATATCATCCTGAATAGCTTTGTTCAGTTCTACAAAAATAGCACTGTATCCGGCCACCCGGATGACCAGGTTTCTGTACTTATCCGGCTCCCGCTGAGCCGCCCTAAGGGTATCAGCCGAGACGACATTAAACTGAATATGCTGTAATTTAAGCTTCATGAAGGCCTGAAGATAAGCAACCAGTTTGTTAATACCTGCTTGTCCCTCCAAAACCTTGGGATGGAATTTGACATTGAGCAAGCTGCCATTGGAGGTTAAATAATTGTCTAACCTGCTTAAGCTTTTTAACACTGCTGTAGGTCCTTGGGTGTCACGGCCAACCATCGGGGACAAACCACCATCAGCCAACTGCTCTGCGGCTTTGCGCCCATCTGCTGTTGCACCTACAGCTTCCCCTAGCGGAACGTGAGCTGATACAGTGTAAGAGCCAGGGAGGAACTGTCCACCCCGCTCATTTTCATAACTCTCTACAGTTTTACAATAGTAAGCAAGGATATCTGCACCGATATCGTCCACTTCGGCTATATCGTTCCCGTATTTGGCATATTTATGAATGAGCCTTGCCCTTAGAGCAGTTCCGTCTTCTCCTTCAAAATCGGACTTCAGTACCTCCAGCAATTCCGGTAGTGACATCCTCTTTTCTTCGAAACAAAGCTTCTGAATAGCATAGAGTGAATCGCTCAAGTTGGCGCTTCCAATACCCTGGACACCAGAGAAATTGTATTTGGCACCTCCTGCTGATACATCCATTCCTTTTTCCAAACAGCTATCAATGAAACAGGATAGCAGCGGTGTCGGTGCAAAATCCCGATGACCTATCTCCACAATATTAGAACCTTCTACCATAAACACAACATACTTTTTAATATTTTCTTTAATCATTTTGATTATTTCCGCTAAATCGCTGAAATTACCGTTCTTTTCTTTTAACGTCACTTCCATAACCTTAAGCAAATTAAATAAAGCTATATCATGGAGACCATAGGTCTTGCCAGGTATGGAGAGCTCTACGCACCCGACTACAGCATAATCCCTGGCATCTTCAAGGGATACCTTACGGTTCAAGAATCCGGGAATGACGACTTCATCATTAAACACCTGAGGTATTCCTGTACCTAATCTGATAGTTTCCGCAACCTTGTTAAAAAAGAGACGTGGTGTAAATTCGTTAATTCTTACCCCTAGGTTTGGCTGGGGCAACCTTATATCCCAATAGGTATCCAGAATAAGATAAGATAATTCGTTTACCGCACAGCGGCCGCGTTGATCCAGTCCACCTAAAATAATGGTGTATCCTGTAGGAAAGCCGGCAAAGTATTTCGCGCTATCCTCACTTCTTAAGAGGACCACATCGTTCATTTTGAGCCACAAACTGCGCAGCACTTCTTTGATGAACTCCTCGGAAACTCCGTTTTCGAGATCTCTTTGGTAGAAGGGATACATATATTGATCAAACCTGCCCGAAGAAATAGAGCTGGCATTCGACTCATATTGGGCAGCTAAGTTGATAAACCAGAACAATTGACAAGCTTCGTAGAAGCTGTCGGGTTTAGCATAAGCCACTTTTTGAGCTATCCGGCTCATCTCGAGTAGTTCTTTTTTTCTTGTTTCGTTAGATTCAGACCCGGCAAGGTTCTTAGTAAGCTCGGCATAACGCAAAATATGCTGTACCGTAGCCTCTAGAGTTATCAAGGCTGCTTGATAAAATAAATTAACTGGATGGGCATCACGTAAGGCTGTCAAGCGAGCAACCAAATGCCCTAATCCAAAATTCAGCACTTCATCATAGCCCATGATAATGTGCCCTTGACCCTTATCGGTCTGATTCAGTTTAATAATCCGCGTTCCCTGAGCCTCTTTCACTTCCTTGGTCAGTTTAGAATTAATGAAGTCTTTAAGGGAGCGCCCTTTCCAATAAGGATATAATACCTGGCGGTAAATTTCTTTATCTTCCTCGCTGATATAGAATTGGTCCTGGGGCCGAGAATGCAAGGTATCAAGTTCTTCATATATCCAGTATGGGTCCATCTCTGGGGAAGCGATTCCTGCACGGGGTTTGACGGTTCTGTTTCCAGCAAGTAATTCATCCTGACGAATAGCAATTTCAATTTCAGCCAGAACCTTAGCAGTCGCTTTAGCCCTGCGGATAATAACAGGTTCCCCTTCTGTCTCTTGATAACTTTTTGTATATAAGACTGCTCTTTCCAGAGATATTTCCCGTCTGCTGTCCAGCATCATGTTCTTTAAAGTTTTAATTCTTTCTGACATGCTATTCTCACTCCCTTCAAAACATTGACCCCTCAAATTATCTACGTTTTTTTTCTTATCTCTTTAGCATCTATTTTACCTATCTCTTCGACCTAGTTCTTCCACCTAGTTCTTCAAGAAAAAACAGCTAAATAAAAGTATTTGTTACCCAGTATGGATCTTTGAACCGGCAGTTTATATATTGCTAATTACCTTCCCAGCACCGTAGACCCCTTCCCAATCCCTGATAAACTGTTCCACACTGGTATCTGTTAAAGGATGCTTAAGCAGTTGCTCAATAATATCCGGACTGGCCGTAATGGCATGCCCTCCATAAAGACTGACCTTATGCACTTGTTCTACACTCTTAAAGCTGGCCGCCAGGACTTTAGACGGGAGTCCATATAATTCAAACAGTTGAACAATTTCCCCAACAACCGAAGTACCATCTCCACAAACGTTATCCAGCCGGTTCACATAAGGAGCTACAAAATCAGCCCCGGCAACTGCTGCCATCAAGGCCTGCTGAGGGGTAAAGATGGCGGTAGCTGTTAGCTTGATCCCATTTTGTTTAAGGAGTTTCATGGCTTTTATCCCCTCGGGAATCACGGGAACCTTAACGTAGAGATTTCCACCCACTTTTTGCCTAAGATAGTCAGCTTCCGCGACGATTTGTTCGGAAGTTCTGCCAAGAGCTTGAACATGCAACATAGCCTGCTCTCCAATGAGACTTCTAATCTCAAGAACCTTTGCCAGGAAGTCAGACTTCTCTTTGGCAATAATCGTTGGGTTTGTTGTCACCCCGGCAATAGGATATAAATCGTAGGCTTTTTTAATTTCTGTTATATTGGCAGTATCTAATAAATAAAGCATTACTACACTCTCCTAAATAGTCCATGATTTCAAGGCTTCTTTAACCTCTGCAGCCGTTGCCAATTGCAAGATTTCAGGTGCTTTCTTCTTTAATTCCTGTACATTGAGTCGACTAATTTGCTCTCTAGCAGGAAGCAGGGAAATCGCACTCATGCTGAACTCGTCTAATCCCATTCCTAATAATAAGGGAATGAGGAGTGGGTCACCTGCGGCCTCACCGCACATTCCTACCCAGATGCCGGCCCGGTGTCCATTCTCAATGACCATTTGAACCAAGCGTAACACTGCTGGATGATAAGGAGAATATAGATGGGCGATTTCTTCATTCATCCGGTCAACTGCTGTCGTGTATTGGATCAGGTCGTTGGTGCCGATACTGAAAAAGTCCACTTCCTTAGCTAAGATATCAGAGATAATGGCTGCTGCCGGAATTTCGATCATGATACCCACTTGCAAGTTC
>JAJZSC010000006.1 GCA_021849995.1 Bacillota bacterium
AACAAAACGAACCGGAGCAACGAGGGAAATAATGTTTATTCCTTCTTCGATAGCATCATGAACTTCTCTTGGATCAGCAGGCATATCCTCAAGCTCCCGGCGGTAGAGGACTGTTACTTCCTTAGCGCCTAATCTGACTGCCACTCTGGCTGCATCAATTGCGGTATTTCCTCCACCTATCACCACTACATTACTGCCGATCTTCACTTGACGCTCAAGATTAACATCGCGAAGAAAATCCAGACCATGATATACTCCCTCTAAGTCCTCACCTGGAATATTTATTTTATTGGAGAATTGAGTACCTGTTGCCACGTACACTGCAGCATGCTTGTTTCTTAAGTCTTCAAAGGTGATGTCTTTACCTACTTCAGTGTTTAGATGGATTTTAACTCCTGACTGTTGAATCAGCTTAATCTCCTGCTGCAAAACTTCTTTTGGCAACCTGTATTCCGGTATTCCAAAGGCAAGTACTCCTCCAGCTACTGGGTGAGCTTCATAAACCTCTACGTCATATCCTAGTCTTGCGAGATAGTAGCCGCAGGTTAATCCTGATGGACCGGCTCCTACAATCCCTACACTCTTGCCTTTTTCCGGGAAAATAATATCTATATAAGGTGCCTCATGCTTTAGAACATAGTCAGCTACATATCTTTTGAGGTCAGCAATGGCAATCGGCTCATCTAACTGGGATCTGCGGCATTTGCTTTCACAGGGATGTGTGCAAACTCGACCACACACTGCAGGGAAGGGGTTTTCTTTCCGGACTAAGTTATAGGCATCGCGAAGCCGTCCTGCTGTGACCAAAGCAATATAGCCTGGCACGTTAACCCCTGCAGGGCAAGCATTTTCACACGGTGAGATAAACATATCTCCGCAGACTCCAGCCCGGCAATATTTGTTCCTGATATGCTCTTCGTATTCTTCACGGAAATTATTGATGGTGCTAAGAACAGGGTTCGGAGCTGTCTGACCTAAACCGCAAATAGCTGTTGCTTTAATGGTCTCACCCAGTTCTTCAAGCAGTTCGATATCCCCTTCCTGGCCTTCCCCTCTGGTAATACGCTCGAGGATTTCCAACATTCTCTTGGTACCGGTTCGGCAGGGAACACATTTGCCACACGATTCATCCTGGACGAATTCCATGAAAAACCTGGCCATATCTACCATACAGGTATCTTCATCCATGCTTATCAAACCACCGGAACCCATAATTGCACCGAGCTTGACCAGAGAATCGTAGTCTACCGGTGTATTTAAAAGGTCCTTGGTTATACAACCACCTGATGGACCTCCTGTTTGGGCGGCTTTAAAAGCTTTCTTCTTAGGAATTCCGCCTCCGATTTTGAATAGAATATCTCCTAGGCTCATGCCCATGGGTACTTCTACGATACCTGTGTTGTTAATGTCACCAGCAAGAGCAAATACTTTCGTACCCTTACCGCCTTGGGTACCGTAACCGGCAAACCATTCACTGCCATTTTCAATAATGGGAGGAACGTTGGCAAACGTCTCGACATTGTTAATGATAGTAGGTTTTCCAAATAAGCCTTTCTCAAATGGGAAAGGCGGCTTTTGTCTCGGTTCTCCCCTTTGACCTTCGATTGAGGCCATCAGGGCTGTTTCCTCTCCACATACGAAGGCTCCGGCTCCGATTCTTATCTCTAAGTCAAATTCAAACGAGCTTCCGAACAAGTTTTTGCCCAGAATACCAGCTTTTCGCGCTTGGTCAATAGCGTTGCCCAAGCGTTCAACTGCTAGTGGATATTCAGCCCGGACATAAACATAACCTTTGGTGGCACCAATAGCGTATCCCCCGATCATCATTCCTTCGATGACACTATGTGGATCACCCTCGAGAATACTGCGATCCATAAAGGCACCTGGGTCCCCTTCGTCCGCGTTGCAAACGATATACTTGGTATCGGCCTCAACTTTTAAGCCCGCTTCCCATTTTACACCAGTGGGAAATCCTCCGCCTCCGCGGCCTCTTAACCCTGATTTTTTAATTTCTTCTACTACATCCACAGGGCTCATTTGTGTAACCACTTTAGCAATTGCCGCATAACCATCTTTGGCAATGTAAGCCTCTAGGGAAGAATGATCTATGCTTCCGCAGTTTCGAAGAGCTATTTTGACTTGATCTTTAAAATAGTTGATCTCTCCCATCCGAAGTACGTGCTTACGATTGACTGCGTCAAAGTAGGTTTTGTCGATTTTTATTTCCCCATTGACGAGATGAGTTTCAACAATTCCAGGAATATCTGAAGGACTAAGTTTGGTGTAGAATGTTTCCTCTGGAAGAACTACCATAACTGGCCCTAAGTCACAAGTTCCAATACAACCGGTTTCGGTAATACATACATCACTATTTAATTTTCTCTTTTCGAGCTCCGAAACAAGTTGGTTTTTAACTTCATGACAATTTGAAGAAATACAACCTGCCCCTGAACAAACCAGTACTTGATATTTATAGTTGTTTAAAACTGTATTATACATCGTCTTCACATTCACAAGATCCTGTACTGTTTGGATCTGCAAGTCACTATTCGCCATCTTTTATCACCTCCATGAATATCAAAACTTGCTAAGAATTGAGGGGAGTTTATCTGGGTTTACTTGTTTATATACCACATCGTTGATAGTGATAGCTGGTGCTAATCCACAAGCCCCTATACAGCGCATCACTTCGAGTGTGAATTTCCCGTCTTCTGTCGTGTCTCCTACTTCAATGCTTAAAATTTCTCTAAGCCGATCGACTATCTTTTTACCGCCTCGAACATAACATGCTGTCCCCAAACAAACACGGATAGTGTTTTCTCCTCTAGGTTGAGTTGAAAAGAAGGAATAAAAAGTTACAACTCCATAGACTTCTGATAAGGGCATGTTTAGCTTTTGGGCTATGAATTGTTGCAGTTCTAATGGGAGATAGCCGTAAATTCCTTGGGCCATGTGCAAAATTTGGATTAGACTTCCTTCTTTATTCCGATACTCTTCAATTACTTCACTTATACGCGCGTATTTTTCTTCATCTGTTTCTTGGCAACAGGTACAGGTATTTACTGAACTCATAGTGACCCTCCTTTTTCTAAATTCTAAAAAATCAGAATCTTATGATTTAGTTAAAGATTTCACAAACTCCCGCTAAATTTTAGGGAGTCCTTACTCCCTCCTCTCTACTAACTTGGCATTGTTAAATCCCTCTAGGTTTAAACTACGTCCAAGCACTAGTTTTTTTGGATCATCACCTTTATACAAGCCATTATGATAATTTATACTAGTCATTTGTCTTGATTATAGCACTTTGTGATTATGTTTACAATTACCTATATTCTAAATATTATAATTGTACGTTAATTTTCCAATCAGTCTAAAATATTCTAATAGTTAGATATTTGTAGATAGCCCATTTTTAAAGCCCAGATTAACTCACGTATAAAGACTTTTTAGCTTGAATACAAGTTTTTTTGCGTATTATCTCTAATAATCCAAAGTAGCCAGCCTACTTAGGTGCGCCATTTAAGCATCGAGAGAATAATTCATATATTGCATTAAGAGATATTAAAAAGAAAAAGCAGATGATTAGTCACCTGCTTTTTCTTACTATTACTAACGCTTGTGTAATTTAACTAGGCAATCATCTTCAAATTATGGATGCTCACAACTATACTTAGGTTACTATTTGATCCTCCCCAAAAATGACATACTTAACCGTGGTAAGCTCTTTTAATCCCATTGGGCCACGTGCGTGCAGCTTCTGTGTACTTATTCCTATCTCCGCCCCAAAGCCAAATCTCCCTCCATCTGTGAACCTTGTTGAGGCATTTACATACACTGCGGCAGCGTCTACCTCATTAAGGAAGCGCTGAGCTCGGGTATAGTTTTCTGTAATAATTGTCTCTGAATGCTTTGTACTATATTTGTAAATATGATCTAATGCTTGATCAAGTCCACTTACAACCTTAACGCTTATGATTAAATCCAAGTACTCAGTAGACCAATCTTCTTCAACGGCAGGCTTGGCATAAGGTAGTAACAAGCATGTATGACTGCACCCACGGATTTCTACCCCAAACTTCTCAAATTCTGCTCCAATTAGCGGAAGATACTCTCCAGCTACAGACTCATCAACTAAAACTGTTTCAAGAGCGTTACACACTCCTGGTTTTTGGGTCTTGGCGTTAAATACTATCTTAACAGCCTTGTCTAAATTGGCTTCCCTGTCAACATAAGCATGACATACTCCCGTACCAGTCTCAATTACCGGAACAGTAGCCTCTTGAACGACTGTTTGAATAAGACCTGCGCCACCTCTGGGGATAATAACATCGACATAAGCATTCATTTTCATTAGTTGTTGAGCCCATTCCCTTTCAGTATTTTGGACCAACTGAATGCTGCCTGAAGGGATTCCGCTTCTTTCTGCGGCCTCTGCTATTACCTTTGTCAACACCTTATTACTTTCGATTGCTTCAGAGCCACCCCTTAGAATTACAGCATTTCCAGATTTCAAGCACAGACCGGCCGCATCTACAGTGACATTAGGCCTGGCTTCATAAATCATCGCCACTACACCAAGGGGAACTCTAGTACGCTGAATCCTCAGCCCATTGGGTCTAGTCCAAAACTCACCCTCACCGACCGGGTCAGGTAAGTTCACTACCTCTTTCAGGGCTTGGCTCATGTCCACTATTCCTTCTTTTGTCAAACGCAATCTGTTTACTAAACTCTTCTTTAAACCCTTGGCTTCAGCAGCTTGAACATCTATTGAATTCGCATCAAGTATCTCCGCTTGGTTGTCAATTAAAGCCTGTGCCATCGCCAGCAAGGCCTGATTTTTTTGGGCAGTACTAGTAAATGCCAACCTCCTGGCTGCTAATTTTGCCCTTTCTCCAAGTTCAATCAACTCTGGATAAAAATCCTTCATAAAATTCCCTCCCCTTATTAGAAACATTTTGGTCAGAGACATAGTCCAATTAATTAGCATTATTATTTTAAATTTTAAGTATATTATATAGTTACTTCTGTTCTAAGCAGCACCATCAGTTAATAAAAACCTTTTCATTAAGAATATTGATTCTGTGTATTTTGGATAATAGGTTACAGAATTAGGTAAGGTTACGAGCAGATGGATAGGCTTCAGTCATTAAAGTGAGATTATCACGATGAACTACTTCCTCACAGCCCAGATTTTTAATATAGACGTGGAGCTGCTCTGAATGACATCCTTTTACTATATCTACTTCTTCACTGCTTAATTCCGCAATACCTCTGGCTATTTCCTGTCCACAGGAATCAGTTATTTTAACCAGTTCCTTTCTTTCCCAAGTACCTTCGACCCTGATAATTCCCTTAGCTAGCAGGCTTTTTCCTTCTTCGACCAGAGCCTTCACGGCTCCGTTATCAATAATAATTGTTCCTTCAGATAACCCCGCATAAGCAATCCATTTTTTCTTCCCAACAAGCCTGTGACTTGATGGAGCAAAATAGGTTCCTTTTGGTCGGTTACCCGAAGTGATAACAAGTGATTCTCCCATTCGAGCCGAGTTCAGCAGCAGAACAGCTATTCCACACCTGGTTGCGATCTCAGCCGCCTTTAATTTGGTAACCATTCCACCCGTACCAATCATGCTCCCTGCCCCACTGGCCATATTCTCTACCTTAGAAATATCTTGCACTTCCTCAATCAACTGGGCAGTAGAATCTGTTTTCGGATTTGCCGTGTATAGTCCATCAACATCTGTAAGAATTATTAACAAATCAGCATGAACAAGTCCAGCTACCATTGCAGATAACCTGTCATTATCCCCAAAACATAATTCCTCTACAGCAACTGTATCATTTTCGTTGATAATAGGAACTACATTCAGACGCAGCAAACGCTCCAAAGTATTTTGTGCATTCTTATACCGCGCTGCTTCTGCTAAATCTATCCGGGATAACAACACTTGTGCACCAATAAGCCCAAGTTCTCCAAGGTAGTGAGCATAACGTTCCATTAAAACTCCTTGTCCTACGGCGGCTGCTGCTTGTTTCCCAGCTATATCCCTCGGTCTGGTCTTAAGGCCCAATTTTCCCATACCTGCTGCAACTGCACCCGAACTAACTAGTATACATTCCACACCTTGATGATGAAATTCAGAAATTATCCTGGTAATCTCCTCAATAGCTTTCTCATTGAGTCCGCCGTCCGGATGATTAAGGCTGCTGCTTCCAACCTTAAACAGTATCCTTCGAACTGTGTTCACCTTGAATACTCTCCTTCCATCTCTGAAGCACGGATAGCACAAGCTTTTGCTGCGTTTAGTACGATTTCCTCAACCTTAGAATTCCAAAAAACAGTAAGAGCCGCAAATGTAGTCCCATTCGGTGAAGTAACATCCTCTCGAAGCTTTGCAGCAGACTTATTGCCGTTCGCTAACATCTTTCCAGCCCCAATAATTGTCTCCCTAGCAAGAGTTTCCGCTTCTGATTGGTCAAGCCCCAACTCTACTCCAGCTTTCGTAAGGCATTCTGTAAAAAGATAAAAGTAAGCTGGTCCACTTCCACTTAAAGCTATCAAGGCATTCATCTTATCCTCAGGGATCCAGATAGTTTTTCCGAGATTCGAAAATATCTGTTCAACTACCTCTGCCTGATCCTCGGTAACTAAATTTCCTTTAACCAAACCTGTCATTGACTGTAAAACTGCACTAGATGTGTTAGGCATTGCTCGAACAATTGAAGTGCCTAGCAAGTGCTTTTGCATAAATTCCAAGGTGATTCCAGCAGCTACACTAATAACAAGCTTATCTCCAAGCTTATACTTTGATAGCTCTAACAAAAGGTTCGGGAAATCTTTTGGCTTTACAGCCAACACTATAACTTCAGAATTTTGAACAACGTCAGATACATCACCGGATATGACAGAGTATTCTTTATTAAGCCTAACCATTCGCTCCTGGTTAGACTTATTTGCAGCCATAATCTTAACAACCTTGTCGGAGGAGCGAACTCCTTTAATAATAGCTTCAGCCATATTTCCTGCTCCGATAAAGCCTAATTTTTTTACCATATAATACCCTCTCCCTCGTCGGACCTTTCTTCACTTAAACCAAAGTTTATACCATAACTATTCGTAAACCATTGATATTCTGGATTTTCGCTTATTTACACTAAATCCAGTCTAAACCATTAAGTGGCTAAAAAGAAAAGACTTCATCTCATCCAAAAGGACGAAAGAAGTCTTCCGCGGTACCACCTTTTTTGCGTACACCTACTCAAAGCCGCTAAAGAAGCAGCCTTCCCGCTAACGGGGGACACCGTCTGATTTATCATCAGCACTTCACGATTGGGTTCGGGAAACAAGCCAAGAAAACTCCCAGCCTAGGTTTTCCTCTCTTAACTGGTTTTGTGACCCTACTAGATCGTTCACTAGCATTTTACTGGATATTAATTACTTATACTTTAACCTAAACGGGCCACAATTTCAAGTCTACTATTTACGTCAACTATTACGTTAAGTGACACACTTTAAAATTGGCAAAGTGCACTGCAACCTGAACTAATATTTACAATGTAAATTACCAACCCGAAAATTTATTTTTGCAATGCCTCGACTACTGCATCTCCCATTTCCCTGGTTCCAAGCACCTTATCTCCCGGTTTAGCTAGATCTCTTGTCCTATAACCATCAAGTAATACTTTTTCTACCGCCTGCTCAATCGAGGTTGCCTCTTCATACATTCCGAAAGTATTTTTAAGCATCATTGCGGCAGACAAGATAGTAGCTAAAGGATTAGCAACATTTTGACCTGCTATGTCAGGTGCAGAGCCGTGTGCTGGTTCGTAAAGCCCTTTGCTTCCATTCATACTGGCTGAAGCAAGCATTCCTATCGAACCACCTAGCATAGAAGCTAAATCTGTTAGTATATCTCCAAACATATTCTCAGTAACTATCACATCAAATTGCGCCGGGTAACGCACAAGCTGCATGGCCGCATTATCGACGTACATATGAGTAAGTTCAACCTCTGGATAATCTTTACTTACCTCTATAGCTATTTCTCTCCAGAAACGTGATGTTTCCAGCACATTGGCCTTATCAACTGAGCATACTTTCTTTCTGCGGTTTTGAGCAATTTCAAAGGCTAGTCTGACGATCCGATAAACTTCTTCTTCAGAATAAACCATTGAATCAAAGGCAGAGTTCGGGTTCTCCAACCTTCCTCTTTTGCCGAAATATAACCCTCCGGTCAGCTCGCGCAAAACGACCATATCAACCGGAGCTACCACTTCAGGCTTTAAGGTTGAAGCTTCAAGAAGACAGGGCAGCATTTTTACTGGTCTAATGTTGGCATAGAACCCCAAGGCCTTCCTTAATGGCAATAATGAGGCTAGTTCCGGCCTTTCTGAAGCCGGGAGATAATCCCACTTAGGACCTCCAACAGCACCTAAAAGTATGGCATCGGCTTCTTTACAAGCTTCTAAGGTTTCTTCCGGCAGGGCCTTACCAGTCTGATCAATTGCCTCACCACCGATGGTATACTCCTCAAAGGCAAAATCATTAGCTCTATCTTTAAGAACCACCTTCAAAACCTTAACAGCTTCCGGGATAATCTCCTTCCCTATTCCGTCACCAGGGAGGACCACAACTTTAGGCATCCTTTTTCCTCCTCTGCACGTAGGGAATTAGACCACCGGCTTTAATCAGTTCCTGCATGAAAGGTGGGAACGGTCTAGCCTGAAAAGTTGTATTTTGGGTAAGATTATCAATTTTTCCGGTCTCAAGATCTATCTGAATCTCGTCTCCAGCAGCTATCCCACTGACGGCCTCAGGACATTCTAAGATCGGCAGACCAATGTTGAGGGCGTTTCTATAAAAGATCCTGGCATATGACTCTGCAATAACTGCTTTTACCATCGAGGCCTTAATTGCTATGGGAGCATGCTCTCTGGATGAACCACAACCAAAATTCTTACCACCAATAATTACATCTCCTGGTTGTACTTCTTTAGCAAAAGCCATATCTGCATCTTCCATACAATGGGCTGCCAGAAACTCAGGAGTAGTCTGGTTAAGATACCGGGCAGGGATAATTACATCAGTGTCAATATCATTGCCGAATTTCCATGCTTTACCCACTATAAAACCTCCTCTGGGTGAGAGATTTCTCCCTTAACGGAAGATGCTGCGGCAACAGCAGGACCGCAAAGATATACTTCACTTTCGGGATGTCCCATTCTACCTACAAAGTTCCGGTTAGTTGTGGATAAAGCCCGTTCTCCCTTGGCTAAAATGCCCATATGACCACCCAAACATGGACCGCAGGTCGGAGTACTTACTACTGCACCTGCATCAATGAATATATCAAAAAGACCCTCTTTCATTGCATCCTTGTAGATTTGTTGGGTCCCTGGAATCACAATCAGCCTTATATCTGAATGAACCTTCTTGCCGCGAAGAATTTGAGCAGCCACCCTTAAGTCTTCTAGACGACCATTAGTGCAAGAACCTATGACAATCTGATCAATCTTAATCCCAGCAGCTTCTTGTACAGACTTAGCATTTTCCGGCAGATGCGGGAAAGCTACCTGCAAAGGAATATCTGAGACGTTGAATTCAAATACATCTCGGTAACTAGCATCTGCATCACTTGTATAAACTTTATATGGACGGCCAGCCCTGCTCTCCAAATAGGACAAAGTTTTCTCATCGGGGGCAATGATTCCATTTTTAGCTCCGGCTTCAATAGCCATATTGCACATTGAAAAGCGACTATCCATGGAGAGTGCTTCTATCCCAGCTCCCGTGAATTCCATTGCACAATAACGAGCACCATCCACCCCAATCTTGCCAATAATATAAAGAATCAGATCTTTGCCGCTTACCCATGGCTGATAGTCTGTTCCATTGAAGACAAATTTAATTGTCTCTGGGACCCTGAACCAAGCTTCTCCGGTAGCCATTCCTGCTGCCAGATCCGTGCTGCCTACCCCGGTTGCGAAAGCTCCCACTGCTCCATAGGTGCAGGTATGTGAGTCCGCTCCTATAATTACATCACCTGGTAAAGTAATCCCTTGTTCTGGAAGCAGACAATGTTCAATACCAACACGTCCTTGCTCCCAGTAGTGCTCGATCTGATGTTTACGTGCAAAAGTCCGCAAGGCCTTACTTAGTTCAGCCGAAGCTATATCTTTATTAGGAGTGAAATGATCTGGAACTAAGGCAATTTTTTTAGAATCAAAAACCTTATCCATCCCGAATTTTTCGAATTCACTTATAGCCACAGGGCCAGTAATGTCATTTGCCAGAGCAAGGTCCAGCTTTGCTGAAATGAGTTGGCCTGGCACCACTTCATCCAGTCCGGCGTGACTAGCCAGAATTTTTTCCGTAATGGTCATCCCCATTTTTCACCGCTCCTCCTCTCCAACTCTTCCTTCCTGGAACTTGATCCACCCTTGTTCTTAAAATTCTACTCGCGTTTCTTCAACCAAGTCATCATTGCACGCAATTCTTTACCGACAACTTCAATTTGATGTTCTTCCTCTTGACGGTTCATTGCACTAAAGGTAGGACGACCTACTCTGTTTTCCAGGAGCCAGTTCTTTGCAAATTGACCATTTTGGACTTCTGCTAGTACCTTTTTCATCTCTTTACGAGTTTCTTCAGTAATAATTCGTTTTCCAATAGTCAAGTCACCATATTGGGCGGTGTCTGATACTGAGTAACGCATCCAGCTGAATCCGCCTTCATAAATTAAATCAACAATTAGTTTTAATTCATGTAAACACTCAAAGTAGGCACTCTCTGGTTGATAACCAGCCTCAACCAGGGTGTCGAAACCAGCCTTAATTAACTCAGTTACCCCTCCACAGAGAACTGCTTGCTCTCCGAATAGGTCTGTTTCGGTCTCTTCCTTGAAAGTAGTCCCTAATACTCCTGCACGAGTACAACCAATACCCTTTGCATAGGCCAGTCCTAAATCATGAGCACTTCCGGTTGCATCTTGATAAACTGCGATTAGTCCAGGAACCCCTGCACCTTCCTGATAAGTACGGCGTACTAAATGACCAGGGCTTTTTGGAGCAACCATGAAAACATCTACATCAGCAGGAGGAACAATCTGACCAAAGTGAATATTAAAGCCATGAGAGAATACCAATGCTTTTCCAGCAGTTAAATATGGCTTAATCTCGTTTTCATAGACTTCGGCTTGTCTCTCATCAGGTAAAAGTATTTGAATTACCTGAGCGCGTTCTGCTGCCTCAGCTACAGTCATTACTTCCAGACCAGCAGCCTCCGCCTGTTTCCAGCGACGGCTTCCAGGACGAAGTCCTACTACGACTTGAAGACCGGATTCTTTTAAGTTCTGAGCCTGAGCATGTCCTTGACTGCCATAACCCATAACTGCAATCGTTTTACCTTGTAATAACTCCAAATTTGCGTCCTGATCATAATACAACATTTTTGCCATTGTAAATCTCCCTCTCATTTAAATGTTTTATTGCTAGGCTCTGTTATTATCTGATTTTTGGTAAAATAAAAACCTAATTGACTGAGCCTATTTAGCTATTTATTATTAACTATTTATTTTGGTTTTTAGGTATCTAGCCTTGAAATAGCAATCTTCCCGGTCCGTACTAATTCGAGCAGTCCATAAGGACGAATTGTTCTTACGAATGCATCAATTTTCTCTTCATCCCCTGTTAGTTCAATGGTAAAATTACTTTTCCCCATATCTACAACCCGGCCTCTAAAAATATCAACAGTTTGCAATACCTCAAGCCTGGTTTCAGATTTAACTTTAATTCTTATTAGAGCCAGTTCACGGTCTACTACAGCTTCGCGCGTAAGGTCAGAAACCTTGTGAACTACGACAAGTTTGTTAAGTTGTTTCGTAACTTGTTCGATAACCTGATCGTCGCCTTCAACTACAATTGTCATACGTGAAATGGCTGGATTCTCAGTTTGACATACAGAGAGACTGCTAATATTGTACGCCCTTCTTGCAAACAACCCGGCAACCCTTGTGAGTACTCCAGGATTATTATCCACTAGTACTGCCAATGTATGCAACATCTCTCTTACCTCCCCACCATCTCTGTGATAACCTTACCAGGGGGAACCATGGGCAAGACTATCTCATCTGGCGAAATGATAAAGTCTATTAAAACAGGCCCCTGATAATCAATTGCTTTTTGAATTGCATCTGAAACTTCTTCGGGTGAAGTTACTCGTATTCCGAGAATCCCATACGCGTCAGCAATTTTTATAAAATCAGGATTGTTATTAAGCTGGATCTGGCTGTACCGCTCTTCGCAGAAAAGCCGTTGTAACTGCCGGACCAGTCCGAGTACTCCATTGTCCATAAGAATAATCTTGATTGGCAGTTTATACTGAACCAGAGTGGCCAATTCTTGAATACTCATTTGAAGTGAACCGTCACCGGATACCAAGAAGACTAGTTTATCCGGGGCTGCAAACTGGGCTCCAATGGCAGCCGGTAAGCCGAAGCCCATTGTTCCGAGACCGCCGCTTGTGATGAACTGACGAATTGTGGAAGTCGGATAGTATTGAGCAGCCCACATCTGATGCTGCCCTACATCTGTTGCTACTACTGCATCCTTGCCACCCAACTCTCCCATAACTTCCAAAATCATTTGGGGTGTTAATCTGTCTCGTCCTTGATCTAATAATGGGTTTTGCTTTTGCCACTCATGTATCTGTTCCCACCACTTGGATAGCTCTGGTGGTTTTACTTTATTAAGCAATTCTTTCAATACTAATAGGGCATCTCCTACTATTGGGATATTTGCTCTTACTACTTTACCAATTTCCGCCGGGTCAATATCAATATGAATGATTTTGGCTTTAGTAGCAAAACGGTGTCCAAGACCACTAGTTACCCGGTCATCAAAACGGACACCTACAGCAATTAATAAATCACAATCATCGACGGTATAATTCGCTGCTACTGTCCCATGCATCCCTACCATTCCCAACAGGTTAGGATGCCCATAGGGCATACTTCCAATCCCCATCAGAGTGGTAACAACAGGTAAATTAGCCCTCTCTACAAGCTCTCTGAGAACAACTTGAGCTCCGGAAGTAATAATTCCTCCGCCAGCATATACTACCGCTTTCTGGCATTCAGCCAGAGCCTTTGCGGCTTCCTCTATCTGGCCTGAATTTCCTTTGCTGAAGTACTTATAACTCTTTAAATCAACCTTTACTGGTTGTGCCTTTACTTCACCGGCAGTGAGAAGAACATCTTTTGTTATATCGATTAAAACTGGTCCAGGGCGTCCGGTTGCAGCAATATGAAAAGCTTCTTTAACAGTACGCTGGATATCCTTAAAGTCCTTCACAAGATATGAATGTTTTGTGATCGGAAGAGTTATGCCAGTAATATCAACTTCCTGAAACGAGTCCGTCCCCAACAGATTTGTGGGAACTTGACCTGTGACTATTACCATAGGAATCGAGTCCATATAAGCAGTAGCAATACCTGTTACAAGATTCGTTGCACCCGGGCCGGAAGTTGCCAAACATACTCCTGGCTTCCCACTTACTCTGGCATAAGCATCAGCAGCATGTACTGCTGTCTGTTCGTGTCTCGGAAGTACGTGCCGGATTGGACAATCAATCAAGGCATCATAAATAGGTAAAACTGCTCCCCCCGGATATCCAAAGATAATATTTACTCCTTCTTCAACTAAGGCATCAAGAAGGACTCTGGCTCCTGTTTTGGGTTCAATATTTTCGCATTTAATATTTGCGCTCTCCTCCATGCTAGTCCTCCTTTACTGATCGAAAGGCGGCTCCCCTTGAAGCAGATTGTACAAACTGAGCATAGCGTCCAAGATATCCGCCCTTGGCGGTTCTCTGTCCTTCTTCCTTCAGAATATTAGTTCTACGCTCTTGCTTTTCTTCTTCAGGGATCAGCCAATCAATCCTGCCAGCTTCCAAATCAATGCGAATTCTATCTCCAGTTTTCACATAGGCTATCTCTCCGCCTAGAGCAGCTTCAGGGGAAACATGACCAATCGATAACCCCCTACTAGCGCCTGAAAAACGCCCGTCTGTAAGAAGTGCCACACTTGCGTCCAAGCCCATCCCAGCTAAGGTAGCTGTTGGACCTAACATTTCACGCATTCCTGGCCCGCCCTTCGGGCCTTCATAACGGATTATCACTGCATCACCGGCTACTATTTGACCACTTCGAATCGCCTCTGCAGCAGCTACTTCACCATTAAAGACTTTAGCTGTACCCTCGAAGACAAAATCCTGCTTTGCTAGTGCCCCCTGCTTAATTACAGCACCTTCCGGAGCTAAATCCCCGAAGAGTATCCGAAGTCCTCCCTTGACGAAATAAGGAGTTTGAATCGGTCTAATGACTGTTGAATCTAAAACTTTAGCATTTGCTAAACGTTCAGCTTGGGATACTCCCGATACCGTCATCGCAGAGCCATCAATCAAGTCGTTGTCCAATAATTCCTTTAATACCGCACTAATACCACCGGCTTCGTGAAGATTGATTAAATGTTGATCACCGGCGGGACTAATCTTACAAATTTGAGGAGTTCGTTCACTTACCTCATTAACAATCTTTAAATCCCAAGGAATCTCACCCTCTTGAGCTATGGCCGGCAGGTGCAAAACAGTATTGGTCGAGCAACCTAAAGCCATATCCAAAGCCAATCCATTCATGACAGTTTTAGGAGTAACTATATCCCTCGGTCTGATATCTTTTCTTAATAATTCCATTACTTGATATCCGGTTTCCTTAGAAAGAACCAGCCGCTCTGAGTAAACAGCCGGAATAGTACCGTTACCCGGGAGAGCCAACCCTAGGCCTTCTGTCAGACAGTTCATTGAGTTCGCAGTAAACATCCCGGCACAAGAGCCACAGGTTGGACAGGCCTTGCTTTCAAGTTCATGAAGCCAATTCTCATCTTTTTGCTTAGCGTGTACTTTACCTACTGCTTCAAATATGGTACTAACACTAACATCTTTTCCTTCAAAACGGCCTGGCAGCATTGGTCCGCCACTGACAAATATCGCTGGGAGATTTAAACGCATTGCTGCCATTAACATCCCCGGTACAACTTTGTCACAACTAGGTATGAGAACCAATGCATCGAGCTGATGCCCTCTAGCCATAACTTCAATCGTATCAGCAATCAGTTCGCGGCTCGCTAATGAAAAATGCATTCCCTCATGGCCCATCGCTATTCCATCACAGACAGCAACAGTCGAAAATTCAAACGGTGTACCACCATTCTCCCTAATCCCTGCTTTGACAGCTTCTGCAATTTGGCGCAGGTGCATATGACCTGGTACGAGTTCTGTAAAGGAGTTAACTACTCCGATAAATGGTTTCTCAATCTCCCTGTCCGTAAGACCCAGAGCCTTAAGCAGAGAACGATGCGGCGCCCTGTCCACACCTATTTTAATAGTATCGCTATTCATCGGATGACCTCCCATTTACTATTTTTTTTGGAACGCAATCATAAAATGATCTTACTATTAAATCTCAGGCCCATCAACTAAAGTTAATGCCCTAAATTCCTTTAAGAGCTTTTTAAAGACCTCTCCAGGAACTCCCTCGCCTAAAACTCTTCCATCAACCTTAATTACCGGTATGAGCTCAGCAGCGGTTCCGGTTAAGAAGCATTCCTGAGAAGTATATAGGTCATGCCTGGTAAAGAGTTCTTCACTGGTATTAATTCCAAGCTGTCTTGCAATATCAAGAACAGCATTGCGGGTAATCCCTTCTAAAACACCTGCGGAAAGCGGAGGAGTTTTCAATACCCCATTCCGGAAAATAAAGATATTATCGGCTGTGCCTTCTGCCACATAGCCTTCTTGGTTAAGCATGATTGCTTCCATCACACCGGCTTGGTTGGCTTCCAGTTTCGCTAAAATATTATTAAGATAGTTAAGGGATTTTATGCGGGGATTAAGAGAATCAGGGTTATTTCTGCGGATTGCTACTGTTTTAACCTCTAACCCCTGTTCATACATGACAGGATCAAAGATTTTGATCTGATCAGCAATGCAAAATACAGCTGCCCTAGGACACTTGGCGGGGTCCAGTCCTAAATCCCCTTTGCCGCGTGAAACTACCAGACGTATATAAGCATTGCTTAAATTATTCCTTCTCAAGGTCTCAAGCACTACTTCTGTCATCTCAGCTTGACTGATTCCAATATGTAAATTAATGGATTGAGCCGATTCGTATAAACGGACTAAATGTTCCTTAAGCTTGAACACTTTTCCGTGATATGCTCTAATCCCCTCAAAAATTCCATCCCCATAAAGAAATCCATGATCAAAGATTGATACTTTAGCTTCAGATTCTGGTACATACTCTCCGTTACAGTAGATAACAATTCCCATTTCCCTGACTCCTCTCCTAAATTTCTTATTAAAGTTTATAAATATTAAAAAACCTTAATAAGAAACCCGAACGTAGCTCCTGCGTGGGAACTTTCCGCTCGGGCTTTTTCTACCCACGGTGTAAATCCAAACTTGGATCCTGTACCGCTCGGACCAGACAGACCGACCCCGGAACCCTAGGTACACTTCCTCGGTGTTATAATACATTATACTATTTATTGTTAGTGTATATGATACAGTTTAGAGTGTCAACCCTTAAAAACAAAAAATTAAAGAATTTCGCAACCCTAGAATTTTTTACTATTGTCAAAAATGGCAAATGGGAATATAATGTCCACAAATGATATACATTTGTTCACCCAGGGTAGAAGGAGGAGATTTCAGATGCGCGAAATTAACATTGGATTATTGGGTTTTGGAACGGTAGGAACAGGAGTTGTCCGCATTTTAGAACAAAATGCTGAGGATATTCAAACCCGTACTCATGGCAAACTCTCCGTTAAAAAGATATTAGTTCGTAATATTAGTGCTCCAAGGCAAATGTCAGGTAATTTTCAACTAACAGATATACCTGATGAAATCCTTCACGATGACGAGATTGAGATAGTCGTGGAAGCCATGGGAGGAATCGAGCCCGCTAAAACCTATATCCTCGAGGCCTTAAGGAACGGAAAAAATGTCGTGACAGCTAACAAGGATCTCCTTGCCTTACATGGGCAAGAGTTGTTTGAGGCTGCCAAAGAAGCTGGAAAAGACTTGTACTTTGAAGCGAGTGTGGCCGGGGGAATTCCGATCATTGCCGCATTAAAACAATCTCTGTCTGCAAATCGCATCTCGGCGATCATCGGGATAATCAACGGAACGACTAATTACATCCTCTCAGCCATGACTGATCAAGGGCGCAAATATGAAGAGGTTCTGACTGAGGCGCAAAAACTTGGTTACGCCGAAGCGAATCCATCTTCAGATGTCGATGGCATAGATGCAGCTCGAAAATTGGCAATTCTCTCGTCCCTAGCCTTCAATTCAAGAGTCACTTTGCCTGACGTTTTTGTTGAGGGAATTTCGAAAATTACTCCCGAAGATATTAAATACGCAGGAGAGTTAGGATGTATCATAAAACTTTTGGCAATAGCAAAACAACAAAATGAAGGCATTGAAGTTAGAGTTCATCCAGCGATGTTACCAAAGAGCCATCCTCTAGCTTCTGTTACCGGAGTATTTAATGCTATTTATGTGGTTGGAGATGCAGTTGGCGAGACAATGTTCTACGGTCGAGGTGCAGGTTCACTTCCAACTGGTAGTGCAGTGGTAGCGGACATTATCCAAGTTGCCCGGAATATCGAGTCTCAATCAACTGCTTCCCTGAACTGCACTTGTTACCGCAAGGTTGAGATTAAATCTCCAGATGAATTCAAAACAGCTTTTTATGTTCGCCTGTTAGTTAAAGATGAACCGCGAGTACTTGCAACCCTTGCGCTATTGTTTGCCGAGACAAATATTAGTTTCGCTTCGATTATTCAAAAACCAAGAGGCAGCCAAGAAGCCGAGATCGTCCTCGTTACACATCCTTGTCAGGAAGTACAAATGAAGGAAGCGTTGGATTCTGTCAAAGCATACTCGAAAGTTTTAAACATCCAAAATGTTATCCGTTTCGAACAGGAACAATAACAGGAACAACAAACTTTAAAAACTGTTCGTAACGGGCTAAATTACAAACACAATATTTACAAAGGAGAAAACGAGGAGGAAACAACAAATGATCTGTGTCTCCGTTCCCGCAACTTCAGCCAACTTAGGGCCAGGATTTGACTGTCTTGGCCTGGCCCTGACTCTATATAACAGAATAATAATAGAAGAGAATCAACCGTTTAAAATTAAACTGACTGGAGAATACCGTGAACACATACCTTTAGACGAAACTAACCTCGTCTGGCAGACCATGTGCCACCTGTGGAACATTCTTAATTATCCTATTCCTCAAGTTTCCATCACTCTTGAGAACAATGTACCGCCAACAAGAGGATTAGGGAGTAGCTCTACTGCAATAGTAGGCGGCCTTATAGCTGCCAATACCCTAGCAGGTTCACGGCTTAGTAAGCTGGAATTACTGCAAATAGCAAATGAATTAGAAGGTCATCCCGATAACGTGACACCCGCATTGCTGGGAGGAGTAACCCTGTCAGTTGAAACGGATAACGGAATTATGCCAAGGATACTAGCTAAAAATCCCAAACTTTCTGCAATAGCAATTGTGCCAGATTTGTTATTAGAAACCGATGTAGCCAGGAATCTCCTTTCTGATGAAGTAGCACGAAAAGATGCCGTTTATAACATCACACACACAGGTCTGATTATTGAAGCTTTCCTGCGCGAAGATTACGGCCTGCTTAAGGAAGGAATGCTTGATAAGCTCCATCAAGACAAAAGATCTTCACTCATTCCAGGAATGTTTAAGGTTATCGAAAAAGCACTTGACTCAGGAGCTTATGGTGCAGCTCTAAGTGGCTCCGGGCCCACCCTGTTAGCCCTCACAAGACCCGGGAATGAATTTAAGGTTGGAAAAGGAATGGTTGATATCTTCGATAGTTATGGCATTAAGGCCAAAAGTTACTACTTGGCAATCGACCACCATGGCACCCGAGTAGATGTGTCAATTCAACCTTATACGAACACAGCTCCCGTGAAGAGAACACTGCAAAATATCATTGTTTCTGTATAGGATTCTGGACTAAGGTAAAAAAACAGGAGCAGGCCCTAGTTTAACCCATAGTGG
>JAJZSC010000418.1 GCA_021849995.1 Bacillota bacterium
CCGCCTATATCAGGGTTTACTTACTGATTGGACCCGCGATAGTTGAGTTAAACAATTTTAAATGCTCCTCGAAATACCTAGTCTGGATGATAGTATCTGCAATATCTATCCCCTGGATAGCATGAGTTTTTTCCTTTTCATCACTCCCAATAAACGTTCCATCGCCCAAAATGGAAAATGCCCTCTTTGTATTTAATAGATTTCTTCCCATAGCGGTCTCGTGGTACTTTTCTTTTTCAATTCCCATCAGATAAGCTACGGTTGGAAGAATATCGATTTGACCACCCAGAGTATCGACTCTCTTTCCTTCCATACCCTTTTTATAGACTAAAAGCGGAAGTTTAACTTCGGGTTTTGACCACCAATCTTCAGAGGGTGTGATTTTCGAAACCTCGTCTTGATAGTATTTATGAACCCCGCCGTGGTCTCCGTAAATTACAACGACAGTATTGTCCAGGAGTTTTGCTTTATCTAGCTCTTCTAGAAATTGTCCTATTTGCTGATCTGTATAATGGATACTTTGAAAATAACCACCCATTTTTGTCTTATCTAGCTCTTCCTCAAGCTTCAGTTCACGGTATTCTTTAGGTAAGTCAAAAGGACCATGACTGGTTAGGGTAATCATGAAATTATAGAAAGGCTGAGGTGTTTCTTTTAATATAGGTACGACTTGACGCAGGAAGCTGCCATCACTCAAGCCAAGTCCGATTTGTTCGGTTTGGTCAAAAGCTGAAGCATCGATAGTATTGTCAAAGCCGAAAGAGGTTAAAGCCTGTCTCCAATTCCAGTAGGAGCCCTTATCTGGATGGATTGCCTGAGTATAATAACCTTGGGATTTTAATAAGACAGGTAGGGAGTTGTAACGATTCTCGGGAAACCTAAAGAAGGTACTTCCACGTCTGACCGGAAAAATGGAGGTATTTGCCAGTAACTCAGCATCTGAGGTTGTTCCATTCCAAACTTGCTCATGGATATTAGAGAAATAGATACTATTATTTACTAATTGGTTTAGCACTGGGGTTATTTCCTGATTGTTTACTGACTGATTCAAAACGAAGTTTTCAAGAGACTCTACCTGTAGGAGGATTAGATTTTGCCCTTTAAAAAGCCCTTTGAACTCGTTATCTGGTAAAGTTTCTTTATTCTGAGAGAACCAATTATTAATCTTTTGTTGATCCTCGTTACTTAACTCACGCGGTTGGTTTTCCTTTAGATATAGATAGGTGTCATAAACATGATAACCAATGGGGGAAAGGTTAGACATTGTCTCATTAGAGGTCCAACATATTTCGAAGAGGTGTCGATTTTCACCTTTTTCCAAGATATCATATTTATAATGGGAAAAGGAAAGGTAGCCAATCGGCAGAATTGTAAACAATATGAACAGTATAATGTTTCGAGACAGGTCTTGGCCTATGGATTTATTAAAATTGAGAACAAACACCATGGCAATAATATCCAGCAAGAAAACCGCATCGTAGGGACGAAGCATGGAGAAGATCGCACCACCGAGGTTTTCTACATTAGAAGTTTGTTTTAAGAGATGTAGGGATACGAAGTTGCCGAATCCACGATAGTACATTAGATCCATGATGATAAGAGCGGTAACTAAAGCATTTGTTGCAATAAGAGCTCTGAGTCGGTTTCTACCCTTAAATAAGAATTGAATAGAGAATAAACTTGCCATAAAAGCAAGGTAGATAACCCAGGATGAGTTATACATTGGTAGAAGATAACTTGTCCATGAAGTACTATTAGTTGTGATAAGTCCTAAAAAGATTAGGGTCTTAACAAAACCTGCTACTAAAGAAAAAAACCAAAATGTTTCCTGTTTTAAGTATTTAGTTAGGGTGTTTATAGAAGGCAAATAATTAGAAGCTGACCTTCTGGTTTCATAATTAATGACGGGCACGATTTTCACCTTTCATTTTCTTATTTTCAACTTAAATTAGTTCGTCACGGATTCCTGGATACCTTTTATATTTTACTGGAAAATTCTTAACAAAATATTAGGGTTTTCTTAAAGTTAAGTTGGCTTATGAAATTAAGAACTATATAGCGCCCCTCCTATGTTGTGTTCATCAAGAAAAATTGATAGGATTGATTATAATAGATGTTATAGTTAAAGAAGGAGCATTGCCGATGAATATTTACGAACTAGATACACCTTGCGTATTGATAGACGAGGAGAAAATGATAAGCAATATAAGTCGAATGGCAAAAATTGCAGTTCAAAACCGAGTAAATCTGCGCCCGCACACTAAGACACATAAGGTGCCGGAAATAGCGAGGATTCAGGTAGACGCTGGGGCAGCAGGAATAACCGTAGCCAAAGTATCAGAGGCAGAAGTCATGGCTGATAACGGCTTAACAGACATATTTATTGCCTATCCAATTATTGGCGAGATAAAGGTGAGAAGAGTTATTGAACTGAACAAGAGAATTCGCTTAATAGTAGGAGTAGATAGTCTGGAAGGAGCCAAGGCGCTTTCAGATGCAGCGCTGACGTCAGGTAAGAAGCTTGAAATTAGACTTGAAATTGATACAGGGATGCAAAGAACCGGAGTTTTATATGACCAGGCAAAAGAGCTTGCTCTGGAGATATTAAAACTTAAGGGTCTTAACCTCACTGGTATTTACACTTTTAGAGGGCTTATCTATAACGGGAAAGTTACAGATGACTGCGAAGCTGCAGGGTTCGAAGAAGGGCGTCTGATGGCAGACTTGGCAGAGGATATGCGCAGTAACGGAGTTCCGATCCAAGATGTCAGTGTCGGGTCAACACCGACTTCAGAATATGCGGCTCAGATTCCTGGGGTTACTGAAATCAGGCCTGGCACTTACGTATTTAATGACTCCAAATTGGTTGCTCTGGGAGTATGTTCAATAGAGGATTGTGCTGCAAGTATATTAGTAACAGCTGTAAGCAAGCCTGTAAAGGACTTAATAATAATCGACGGCGGAAGCAAAACTTTCTGTATGGATACACCGGTTAAATCTAATCCAGGTTACCTGGAAGGGCATGGCTATATTAAGGATCATCCTGAATTAGTTTTTGAACGTTTTTCCGAGGAACACGGAATGATCCGGATAAAAGCGGGGCAGGAGTCTGAGATTCAAATTGGGGATAAGCTTCAGGTTATTCCTACCCACATTTGTACTGCGATAAACTTGCATAATAAGGCTTATTTAAGCAATTCAGGGCAAGTAGTCAAAGAATTACCTATCTTGACTAGAGGTATGGTTTGGTAGCAAAGCTTATATTTTCATTTCCAGTCTTAGTTGTGAGTCGACAATTCGATTGAATTTAGAAACTCTATTATGTCTTCGGTCACCACACCACCTACCGAACTCCTTAATATAAGATGCTCAGAACTATCATAAAATTTCAATTGCTTGACGTTCGAACCTGCATTAGTAAATATATAATTGGCACTACTCTTTCGAACAGTGTCATCATTAATTGCTTGGGCCACAAAAATGGGACACTTTAGAGCCTTTACCTTCGGTTTGGTTTTGCTCAGTAATAGCCTAAAGTTCAGAAGAGCCAAAAATGGTAATTTACTTTAGGCGTTTAT
>JAJZSC010000419.1 GCA_021849995.1 Bacillota bacterium
CGATCTGCCGCGCAAGTATCTACCGTCTTATATACCGGAGTAATTCCATGCATGATTCTTTCAGCCCTGATATCTCCTTCTGTCCGTCCGGACAGACGGGCAATAGACAAATCAGAAAAACCCTGACACTTAGCAAGCTTTAACAGGTCTTCAGTAAGGCTCTCCTGGCTTAGACGTCTTTCAAGGCTTACTAGATCTTTAATCTTATGCAGGAAAAACGGGTCTATTTGCGTAAGCATCAACACCTCAGCGATTGTCCAATCCCGGCGAAAAGCCTCGGCAATGGCAAAGAAACGCTCATGGTCAGCTTGGGCCAGTTTATTTTCTATTTCAATCTCTGTCCACAGCCCTGCATCCCGAACTCTTAGGCCAACAGCACCGATTTCCAAGGAACGAACAGCTTTAAGAAGAGCAGCTTCCAGGGTCCGCTCCAAAGCCATAACTTCCCCGGTTGCCTTCATCTGTGTCCCCAAGCGGTTGTCTGCGGCTGGAAATTTATCAAAAGGCCATCTTGGGAATTTCACTACTACATAATCCAAAGCAGGCTCAAAACAAGCACTTGTATGACCGGTAACCGGATTTTTAAGCTCCGGCAAAGTATAGCCAACTGCCAGCAACGCTGCCATTTTCGCGATTGGATAGCCTGTAGCCTTAGAAGCCAAGGCACTAGAGCGGCTAACACGAGGGTTAACTTCGATAACCACGTATTCCTTGCTGATTGTGTTTAGAGCATACTGGACGTTACACCCTCCATTGACCCCAAGGGCACGGATTATCTTAAGGGAGGCTGCTCTTAGCATCTGGTACTCCAAATCCGTAAGGGTCTGGGAAGGTGCTACGACTATACTATCCCCGGTATGAATCCCAACCGGATCAATATTTTCCATGTTACAAACGGTAATACAGTTATCTGCTAAATCCCGCATTACCTCATATTCGATTTCCTTCCAGCCAGCTACACTTCTTTCCAGCAGACATTGTCCAATCGGACTAGCCTGCAGCCCCTTATGAAGTGTCTCCCGCAGCTGTTTTTCATTTTTGGCTATTCCGCCGCCGGTTCCTCCCAGAGTGTAAGCCGGACGGATGATTACAGGAAAACCATATTCATTGGCAAAATCCAGACCTTCTTCAAGGGTTGTAACAATAATACTGTCTGCCACCGGTTCGCCTATCTCAAGCATTGTAGCCTTGAAGGCCTCGCGGTCTTCCGCTTTATAAATAGTCTCGGCATTACAACCAATCAGCGCTACTCCGTATTTCTCCAGAATCCCCTGTTTTTCCAGCTCCATGGCCAGGTTAAGACCGGTTTGACCTCCTAGGGTCGGCAGGAGTGCATCAGGGCGCTCTTTTGCCAAAATGACCTCGAGCCGCTCTGGCACCAAGGGCTCAAGATAGATTCTATCCGCCATCTGAGCATCTGTCATAATTGTCGCCGGATTGCTGTTTACCAAAATAACTTCTAAACCAACTTGCTTTAAGGCTTTGCACGCCTGGGTTCCGGCATAATCAAACTCTGCTGCCTGTCCTATAACTATGGGTCCTGAACCAATTACTAAAATCTTTTTCCAGGCCGGATTAAGAGGCATGCTGAGCCCTCCCTTCATACATTAGCTTCGCAAACTCATCAAATAAATAGATAGAATCACTTGGCCCGGGACCGGCCTCAGGATGGTATTGCACAGAAAAAACCGGCAGACTCGTATGGCGTACCCCTTCAACTGTCTGATCATTAAGGTTTCGATGGGTTACAACCAAAGGAGTTCCGGACAAGCTTTCCTCACTAACGGCATACCCGTGATTTTGAGAAGTAATTGTAACTTTCTCAGTTTGGACATCAAGCACTGGTTGGTTCCCGCCACGGTGACCAAACTTCAGCTTATAGGTATCCCCACCCAAAGCCAAGGTCAAAAGCTGATGTCCCAAGCAGATTCCGAATACAGGCAGTTTTCCTACCAACTGCTTAATAGTTTCAATTCCTTGCTTGACAACCTTAGGGTCACCAGGGCCATTTGATAAAAATACACCATCAGGCTTTAGGGCCAGGATATCTTTTACTTTGGCATTATACGGTACAACAGTAAGCTTGAAACCCTTCTCCTGCATAGCTCTTAGAATATTTCCCTTAATCCCGAAATCAAGTACTGCCACGTGAAACTTCTCCTGGGTTTCTTTTAGGGGAGGAAGGGAGTAGATCTCCTTAGTGCTAACCCTCGCTACCACCTCGTGTGGTACCTGCCAGTCTTTCAGACGCCCAGCTACTTCCGAAAGACTGTCCATGTTTGTGGTAATTATCCCTCGCAGCACTCCATGTTCCCTGATTATACGGGTTAAGGCCCGGGTATCAATCCCTTTGATTCCTACCACACCTGCTTGAGCAAGAGAGCGGGACAAATTCTTTTCCATCTGCCAGTGATTTGGATTGCGAGCTGCTTCTTTGACGATAAATCCTTCGACTTGAATCTTCGCAGACTGATTATCATAGGGATTTATCCCATAGTTGCCGATTAAAGGGTAAGTCATACAGACGATCTGCCCGGAATAAGAGGGGTCAGTCAGGACCTCTTGGTACCCTGTCATACCGGTATTGAATACCACTTCTCCCTTTGTTTCACCTGTAGCTCCGAAAGACTCCCCGATAAAAATCTTGCCCGTCTCTAAGATAAGTGCTGCTTGCATCTAATTACTCCTCCCCCAGGATAGCCGACTATTTCCATAACTCTTCAAAAGCTTCGTCCAAAATTCCTAATGCTATATTTATTTCCTCAGTAGAGGTGGTGAGCGGAGGTAAAAACCGTAAGGCTTTTCCGCCCACGAAGTTAATTAAAAGTCCCTTGCTTCGGCAAGCTTCAACTATTTCCGGTCCAAGCTTTGTTACAGGCAGACCCAGAATAAGACCTAACCCTCTGACTCTGTCCTCTAAACCGTACTTTTCTGCCAGTTGGTCAAGTCCTGACCTTAGCTCGTTCGAGCGCTCCTGAACAGTTTCCAGGAACCCTTCTGCCAGGAGAATATCCAGTACAGTGCAACCTACAGCTGTAGCGAGGGGATTTCCTCCAAAAGTAGAGGCATGGTCCCCTGGCTTAAAGGAACTTGCGACTTTATCGGTCGCCAGCATTGCCCCGATCGGAACTCCACCTGCCAGTGCCTTGGCTAAGGTCATGATATCCGGTGTTATCCCAAACCACTCATGGCCAAACAGTTTGCCGGTCCGGCCAAGCCCAACCTGAACTTCATCGAAAATCAACACTGCTCCATATTCATCACAGAGCTCCCGGGCTGTCTGCAAGAATTCCTCAGTAGCCGGGAATACTCCGCCTTCTCCCTGAACCGGCTCAATCATCACGGCGGCGGTCCTATTACTTACCTTAGCTCTAAGTTCAGTTGAGTCATTTAAAGTCACATAGTCAAACCCTTCTGGCAGTGGATCATACCCGACCTGGTACTTCTTTTGCCCTGTAGCAGTAAGAGTAGCCAGAGTGCGGCCATGGAAGGAATTATGGAGGGTAACTATTTCATATTTATCAGAACCG
>JAJZSC010000420.1 GCA_021849995.1 Bacillota bacterium
ATAACAGGCCATACTCCAAAGGCCACTTTTCCGGTTGGATGACCCTTGGCTTGGATTCCCCGGAAAACTTCTATTACCATCAGGTATATTTAGATTGTGTACGTATGGTGGAAGCCCTAACCAGGCAGCCTGAAGTGGACTCTGCAAGAATTGGGTTGTTTGGGAAGAGTCAGGGCGGAGGACTGGCGATTGTTACTTCAGCTTTAGTAAATAAATTTACCGGAGCGGTTGAGGGACTTAACTCATCCGTTAAGGCTGTAGCAGCAGCTATTCCGTTCCTGTGTGATTTTCCTGGGGCTTATCAATTGCATAATGACGGCCCAATGCAAGAGTTGGTGAATTACTTTAGATTATTTGATCCCGAACACAAGGAAGAGGATAGGATATTTAAAGTCTTGAGCTATTTTGACGCCTTGAACCTTGCCCCATGGGTAACATCAAATACATTAGTTTCCATCGGAATGAGAGATACTGCCTGCCCTCCAGCTACTATATATGCAATGTATTCACAACTTAAGGGAGATAAGGAGCTGGCAGTATACCCGGAGTATGGTCACGAAACTGTAGACCAGTTTATAGATAAGCAGATATATCATTTGGCGTCGGAACTTCTGGGCTAATATTAATTTAATGAAACTTCAGGCTAAATGATAAACCTGAACCGGACTGGGAGCTTCCAAATATAAGCGAAATCTAATACTAAGTATTTTGATTTAAGTAGGGATCAAGCATAAGACGAGGATTGATAGATTAGTGAAGTATTTAGTAATAGATGGTGTCTGCATTCCTTATGAAGAGAGAAGAAGCAAGAGGGCTGTAAGGATAACAATCAGGGTTCATCCTGATAAGGTTACGGTGTCAGTACCGAGCAGGCTTTCTTCTGCCAGAGTTCAGGAATTGTTAAAATCCAAACATTCCTGGATACTTAAGAACTGGTTAATAGAACAAGAAAAAATGGGGGAAGAATCTTTACAAGATGGGTCAACTGTACCCTTTTTAGGAATAAACCATAGCCTAATCGTTCAAACTCATAGCAGGAAAAGAATCGTAGTTGAACTCAAAGATAAGTCAATTTATGTACAGCTTCCGGAAATAGTACCTGAGGCCGAGCGTTCTGAGCAGGTCAGAATATGTCTGCTTAAATGGTATAGAGCCCAAGCAGCCAGAGTTTTCCAAGAGAGACTTGAGTTTTTTTCCCGCCGCATGGGTGTTAAATACAAGGAGTTTAGGATTAAGGAATTAAAAAGCAAGTGGGGGAGTTGTTCATCAAAGGGGAATATCAACTTAAATTGGAAGTTGGCGTTAGCTCCTTTAAACGTTCTTGATTACGTGGTAGTGCATGAACTTGCCCATCTTGTCCATCTCAACCACTCAAAGGATTTTTGGCAGCTGGTAGAGCGGTATTTCCCGGATTTTAAGGCCTGCAAAAAGTGGCTTAGAGATAACGGTCAGAAATTACAGATTTAGTTGCCGACCTTTCTATTCTCTGATGCTGTCACATCTGGAATGGGAGTCCATAATATCAGCCTAGATTTGGTAAAGCACCGACGATTTTCCAATCATTTTTACCCCATCTTTGCGGGTAAATCCAGTACCAGACATTGAGGCTTCGATCGCACTCAGGCTGAGCTGGGCTATTTGCAGAGCTCCACATTCTTCCAGAGTGAAGAATCCCAGGTCGCTTACTTCTGCTGCTTCAGCCTCCAAGGATCCACCTAAGTCTTCCAAAAGGAAGATAATATAGGCATCGTGTTTCTCCCCGGGCCTGTCTCGAAGAGCAATAATAGAGACAGGCTTTGCGTTTATTCCAGTTTCTTCTTTCACTTCACGAACGATAGCTTCGGCTATTCCTTCGTTTTGATCTACATATCCGCCTGGGATAGTCCAGACTCCTTTGCCGGGATTATAAGCTCTTTGAACCAGTAATACTTTTTCATCTCGCCACAGGACTCCGCCTACCCCGAGGGAATAATCACCCCAATGAATAAATGAGCAGTGCGTACAATTAGGTCTAGTTACGCCGGAAATGGGAGACTGAACCAGTTTATTACCGCACTGTGGACAGTAGTTATATACATTTGTTGTAGTTGGCATTGAAAGATTCTCCTTATGACGTATATTCAGAAACTGTTACAGAACTCTATTTTAGAATACAAATCTATGAGAAAAAAAGCAAACTTCAATTAAGGCTTTACTATGGATTGTTTGGCAAAAGAAATAGACTAAGGATCTAGACTATTCGAATTTAGGCTAAGGACTAACGAATTAGACTAAGGGTTAGATTAATTAATTGTTAGAGCTTCTAGACGATGAACTAGACTAAAGGATCTAGATTTAAGAATTAGGTTAAATAATCGGCTAAGCAGCCATACTAAAGATTAGTTCAGAATTAGGCTGTAAAAATTAATACGAGAGGGAGGCTGAATATGAATTTCGTCCAAACTGAGACGTTTAAAAATCTCGCAAAAGCCTTTGCGGGAGAATCACAGGCCCGTAACCGTTATACCTTTTTTGCAGGGGTAGCAAAACAGGAAGGCTACCAACATATTCAAGCCATTTTCGAGGAGACAGGAGCAAATGAAAAGGAGCATGCTAAGGTATTTTATAAGCTTCTAGTCAAACATACTAAAGGTCAGACAGATCTTATTCATGTAGATGCAGATTATCCATTAGTACTTGGAGATACCCTAACTAACCTGAAATCCGCTGCAGAGGGCGAGCGGGAGGAATGGGCTAAAGTATATTCAAGTTTTGCTGAAATTGCAGTAAAAGAAGGTTTTCCCGATATCGCCCAGGCCTTTAAAACAATAGCCTTGGTCGAAAAACACCATTATGAGCGGTATAGTCAACTAGTAAAAGATCTTGAAAATGGTACCTTATTTAAAAAAGATAGCAAGACTAGTTGGAAATGTACTAACTGTGGCTATGTACACGAAGGGACTGAAGCACCGGACGTATGTCCGGCTTGTCAGCATCCAAAGGGCTATTTTGAGGAATTGCCCAGGAACTATTAATATCTTTTTAGTCACGAAAATGGAAAGATAGTAAAATGCAACAACTTGAGAATTTGACAGTTGGACTATATTCAAAAGAACAGGACTTAAAGTTGCTTAATCTTGAGTTCTGTTTTTCTTTATCTTACTGAGGGGTTTGCTTTAGAGTCTCGGTGAGCAGAGTTGCGTTACAGACGCTCGGACGTACGCTCGCAGACTAAAGAAAACACGGCTTGCGCCGAGCCTTGGCGAAGGCGGAAGCCGATGCTGCACTTATGTCACCATAGATTTATACTTTCTGACTGGTGCAAGCTAAGGACGAAACTGCTAGATGCAAGCTGCGGGATGCTCTCCAAATTCGCTGTCTGACGGCCATGCAGAGCGGCATGGGGGTCTACTCTAAAAAACATTCTAATTCAAAAAATAGCTAGGCAAGCTGCTATTGCGCAGTGGACATTTTAGCAGAGGAGCGTCGTGAATGCAGTTGACGAAGCGTTAAGCCGTGCCACAACATCAGTCCACAGTGTGGAG
>JAJZSC010000421.1 GCA_021849995.1 Bacillota bacterium
CTATAGTCGTCAGTGGCAAGCGTTTTAAACATGGATTCGGAATGTGGATAACTCAAAGCCTGTGGACAACTCATTATTCCCAAAAAGTGGTTAATTACCCCTGCTAAATTTCCCCGTAATTTGTTAATAACCTAACGCAAATCAGCCCCCCTTAATTTTAATACAACTCAAATAAGCCTCTCTTTTAGAGGTCCTTTGACGGCTATTTTAGCGTGATCTTGAGATTAGGCTGCCTCTGGAATCTTGGGGATTATTCGTTCAGCGAACTCTCTTGCGCGTTGTTGCATCACGATAACGATTGCTTCTAGCATTGGAGAAGGGGCCAACCGAATATGCTGATATCGTCCCGAACCGACCACATTGCCTGGAACTTTTAGAACTACGCGACGGATGGTTTTTACCTCGCATCGTTGCAGCGAATCCGGGAGGAGCGCTTGTTTAAACCAGACCACCACGTTATAAGCGATTACCTTAATCCAGCTAAATAGCTGGTTCGTCATTAAAGAATGCATGCTGTTCTGTTCCAGGGCATAACCTTCTTTTATCTCGTCAATGCGGTTTTCCACATTGGCGCGTTGGTTATAGGAGTGAAAAAGGGGTAATGGCTTAAGTTCCGTGTTTGTGATAATCGCCTGAAATGAATAGGTGGTCAGCATCATCGTCAACTGATCTTTGCTCGTCTGCTCCGTTTCGTGAGCTTCTCGGTAAATCACACAACGTCTGGCCTTTTCCCAATTATTGAGGAGTATTGGGATGTCTGCGGCAGCCCAGTGGTCATCCTCCGTAGCGAAACAAATGTCTTCTTCCTTCTCTGCAAGTGTCTCCCAGAAGTCAGGATGCTGTTGGAGATAGGCAATCGCTTTCTTTACTGTCGCTTTTTTCGGTAGTTTGAAAATATACTCCCAGCCCTGTTCTTCTGCATAGCTCATCACAGCTGGGTCGGCGAAGCCACAGTCAGCACGGATTCCTTCGATGATATATTCTGGCGGTAGCATAGCCTCAACTTCTTTGATGAAAGACAGGAAATTCTTCATGCCGTTGGTATTACCTGGGTTTAACTCTATATGAAGCAGTTCACCGGTTCCAGCAATAAATGCTACTCGTACCTTATAGGAAGGCCTTCCGTGGTATCTTGGATTATACCCATTGACTGCGCCCTCTTGCTCACCAAACAAAGTGATGACGGTGTCATCGATATCGATCCAAACCAATCGCTTCGGCTCCATCCGTGCTTTACGATGAAGAATTTCTTTGTTGATAGCAATGAGTTGATTAAGATGGCTCCAATCCAATTTCTTCAAAAACAGACGGAATGTACTTTCATCCGGAAACCTGGTGCATTCCTTAACGGCCAGATATCCGGGATCAAATTTCAACGTGTCCATATGCAAGAAACGAGTATGGCCTAAGATTGAGCAGTCGATGAGATAGTCAATGAGTTGCCAGGCAAAGTACAGGGAATTACCCTTTTGCTTCAGTGTGAATATGTTAGCGATGATTTCATCCAGACCTATGAGTTCCTTGAAAAGCTCCATAAATTGAAAGTTTCCGGCTTCAGTTACTGAATTGTTATCGAATGTAACGGCACGCAGTTTTTTCATGGTCTTTTTGACCCGCCGCCGTTCTCGCAGATATTCTAATCTGCGTTCCCTTCTTGATTTTTGTTCTGGCATATGGGGGTGATTTTGTGTTACCATAGTGTTAAGGACACTTCCTCTCGTGGTTTAGTTTAGTCACTTTAACCATTTGACAAGAGGAGCAAAGTGTCCTGTTTTTTGCCAAAAATTTTACCATTTTCGATTACCCGCTAATGCTTGATAACACTGGACATAAAGCAATTCGATGATGGTTACTTACCGAATCCATGTTGAACAGAAACAGAATTTGGAGAGAAAGTTTATTGATGCATCAGCAGTCTGTCTCTGTGCCTTTGTGTACTACCCTGAAAATGCTCTTTTTTGAGATTTTTTAAAAAAGGCAATACTGAACAAGCCATCTACAAATATGGTTTTGGATCAAGGTGAATTATTGTGGGCCTTTAAGCTGGGCGCTTTATTTCAACTTCATAACCAAGTGATTCGATCTTTTTGATAGCCTTTTTGACAATCGCTTCTTTGTTTTTATGAGTTAAATAGTCTGAACCTAGTTCAATGTATGGTTGTTTCTTTTTGATTATATGGTAAATGGAAATCAGGATTTCTCGGGCGACAGCCACAGCAGCCTTTTTCTTGCCTCTTCGTGAAACAATATTACTGTATTTTGTACAAAGGTATTTATCTTTTGAATGAGCAATAGAATTTGCTGATTCAACCAATGCAGCTCTAATATGCTTATTACCTTTACGCGTTCGTGTAGATTTTCGTTTCCCAGCGCTTTCATTATCCCCTGGAGATAGACCTGCCCATGAAACAAGATGTGCTGCCGTGGGCCAGCGGCTCATATCGGTACCTATTTCGGCAATGACTTCTTCTGCAGTCCTCATCCCTACACCAGGTATCGTATCAACTAACTCCAGGGATTCCGCAAAAGGGAGCATGCGTTGGTGTATCCTATCGTTTAAGTCATTTATTTGGGAGTCTAAGAACTCAATATGCTTTTTTTGCATGGACAGCATTTCCTGCTGATGCTTACCCATCAATCCTTTGAGTGCCCGTTTTAGAGTATCGCCCTTGCTTTTTACATTGTTATTAGCTAAATCATTTAGTTTGTCAATGTCTTGTTCCCCGGAAATCATGGCATCAATTATTTTTTGTGCTGACTTACCGTTAACTTTTGACACTACGGATGACAATTTGATATTAGCACCCTCCATGACTTTTTGCATCCTATTGATTTCCCGGCTACGCTCATATATCAGTGATTTGCGATAGCGTACCATTTCCCTTAACTCTCGATTTTCACGGTCAGGAATATAACTGCCTTTAAGCAGTCCATGCTGTAAAAGTTCTGCAATCCATTCGGCATCTTTAACATCTGTCTTGCGCCCAGGTACTGCTTTGATATGACGGGCATTAACCACCATGGTTTCTATTTCTAGACCTTCAAGCAGATTGTATATTGGTTTCCAAAATACACTGGTGCTCTCCATGGCTACGCCGGTACATTTGGTGTTACAGATTTCATCAACCAGTTCCAGCAAACTGTCCGTCATAGTACTGTAAGTTTTTACCTCCTTACCTTCTGGTGTAATGATGCAGGATGTGATGCTATTTTTGTGAACATCCAGCCCGCAACAACGTTGATGTACTATTTCCATTGACAATCTCCTTTACGGCGGCATAATTAATGGCTGGTGCAGCAACTTGTGGTCCAATACTCTACCCTACGCGCTACGTTAAGGCTACATTCTGTGGTGCACCAAGCCGCTGGTGTCAATCTCTGTGTCGGACTCGAAGTACCAGTCACGATTCGACCTCTTTTCGCCAGCCGTATTATATATGATTGTCATTGTTATCCATTTTCATTCTTCTGATGGTGCCGCGCAAGCGGCATGGACATCTCTGTGGTATGTTTCAAATTT
>JAJZSC010000422.1 GCA_021849995.1 Bacillota bacterium
GAGCCATTCAAACGGGGCATTTATACAGGTTGTATTGGTTATTTCGGATTTGATGGAGGATGGGATCTGAATATTGTGATCCGGACTATCCTCTTGAAAGATAATATAGCTTATTTCCACGGCGGTGGGGGTATTGTAGCGGATTCAATTCCAGAAAATGAATATGAAGAGATAATTCATAAAGTAAAAGCTTTAATTGGGGTATTACAAGGAGAGCTTGACCATGAAGATGCTTAGTAGTGATGATAGATTGGCATTGTATGGCTACGGAGTTTTCGAGACCCTTCGGGTAACAAAGTGTAAACTTGAGGTTCCTGATCTCCACTACAAGAGAATGCTAGAAGGAGCGAAGGCGCTAGGTTTAGAAGTTGTGGCTTATGAGGTTTGGCTTGATAATATATTAAGGTATCTTGAGACGCAGGATTGTGGTGATACGTTTTCACTTAGGTTAACCCTAAGTGGAGGGGCGGTTGACAATAAGATTTCTCCAGAAATTTTTTACCACATACGCTCAATACCATATACCTTGGATCAATATCAAAATGGAGAAAAAATCTGCTTCCTGTCAACCAAACGCAATGAATACTCCTATTTAATCAGGATCAAGTCTACAAATTATATCGAAAATATTTTGGCCAGGCAGGAAGCTGCGAGCAAAGGAGCTATTGAGGGAATATGGGTTAATTCTAAAGGATTCCTAACCGAAGGCTCGGTAAGTAACATATTTTTTAATGTCGGAGGAACTCTCTATACCCCTTCATTAGAATCTGGCTGTCTTCCTGGTACAAGGCGTTTTATTATCCTTGAGCTGGCTAAATCTCTAAATATACCATATAAAGAAGATTCATTTGAGCCAGAGTTATTAAAAGAAGCTAAAGAAATATTCCTTACTAATGCCTTGATGGGTATCATGCCAATTTATGGGATTGATGATTTTTTAATAGGGGATAGTTTCAAATTGTCGAATTCACTGACCAATAGGTTAGGAAGTGCCTATAGGGAATACGTTTTTACGAATAGCGTACTTCTTCAAACGAGGTAAGCGAAAAACTCTTTGAATTCTTTACATCTGAAAAATCATTAAAAGGTGGAAAAATGCTAACAAATGTTAGCATTTTCATATTTTCATATCACAAAGCTTATCTTTCATAATGCATAAGTTCATCTAGGCAGCCGCCTGTGCCTAAGACTTGGCACCAGCCAAGATCTCTTTTTTAGCTTGTTTCAAGTATTTCATCTATTACATCGCACTTGACTGATAGTATTTCTAATAATTTTAGTTCTTCAGCACTACAAGGTGTACCGATTTGAAAGATCTGACCCACTAAATCATTTCTAATATTTATTAGTTTGTCGATAGGGAATTCTTTTAGTTCTGAATATATTTCTTGAAAGAATACTTTCATAAATCCAACTCCTTTCAGTTATCTTTACTATTATTTTATGAAGATTCGAATAGTGATGAGTACTAAGTTAAAAAAATAACTTTAAATTACAATAAGATAGTTAAAACTGTTACAAATACTAAACTTCTAGATCGAAAGTTTTGAAAACAAAGTAGTAATAATTCATTCTTTCACAAATATTTAAAATAATGATATTGGTAATAATACTATGTAAATTCCAAAAAAATTGGAGATGTAGTTTTATGAATCAGGTAGTTTTTAGATCAATTTTACGCTTGAGAGCTTTTTTTAGAAAAATTCGTTGTTACTTTCACAGATGATCAAGTTAATATTTATAGCTTAGTGAGCAAATAAGAAAGGGACGGCGCCGCCGTCCCTTTTACAATGGTATATTTTTAATAGCCTTTTAAATTTCTTGACTGATCTGCTTTTGTGATGTATCGTTCCGCAGTCTTCTTCATCTCAGCTATCTCTTCTTGAGTCAAGTCTCTTACAATCTTAGCTGGCACTCCCATAAGCATGACCCGAGGCGGGAAAGACTTATTTTCAGGTACAATTGTTCCAGCAGCAATGTAGGTCTCATCTTCGATATTAGCTCCGTCGAGAATGATAGCACCCATACCTACCAGAGAGCCTTTCCCTATTTTGCAGCCATGTAATATTGCCGAATGGCCTACTGTAACATAATCCTCAATTGTAACAGGTTGACCGTTATTAACGTGGATTGCAACCAAATCCTGAATATTTGAACACTTGCCTATGCTGATTGAAGATAGATCCCCTCGTATAACGGCATTAAACCAGACACTGGAATGCTCACCGATTATAACATCACCTATGATTTTGCTTCCCTCAGCTAAAAAAACACTCTCTTCGATAGACGGTTCTTTTGTACCACTTTTATATCTCATATTGATCCTCCAAATTAACGTTTAATTAATTATACTCTCATAATCGAATTAGCGCTAGATTAGTCGTCTTTTCTAGAAAATTCTGCGAACAAGATTAGCTCAGACTCCAACCTCCTTTTCTCGTTAGAAAGGGACCTTTCAGACTATTTAGTTTAGAAGTTGAGAATAAAAAATCCTCACAATTTTAATTATAAGTCTAAAGGATTTATCACATACGTATAGAAAATACGATATATCTTATAAGATATATCGTATTTACATTTGAACTAAAAACTACGAAATTTCTTTAACAAAAGTTTTCTAACTTCCCAAATTAATAGAAGGAATTTTTAGAGTCTAGTAGAATATATCATATATGATATATTATTGTATAATGTTGTAAAAGAGATTCTAACAATCAATTAGAGGTGAGTGTATTGTTAAAAGCTGATGAAGAAAATCATTATTTGCTGGAGATTACCCAACCCGAAGCTGAAGCTATTCTCAAACGTTCAGAATTAGTTGTTATTCCAACAGGCAGTGTGGAACAACATGGTCCGCATTTACCATGTGGAACTGATTTTTACGCGATCTTGGCGATTTCACGCAAAGTTGCTGCTGGGCTGGACGGTTTGTTACTCCCTTTTAGCCACGCAGGCGTAACCCCTTTTCATGCATCATTTGCAGGAACTCTTACTTTGCGTCAGGAGACTTATGTAGGTCTTTTGACTGATGTGGCAACTAGTATGATAAACCACGGAGCTAACAAAATAGTCTTTGTAAATTGGCATGAAGGAAATACCACTTCAATTAACTATGCAGCCTCCCAACTTCAAAGGACATTTGGAGTCAGATGTGTAGTTGCCCAGGCTTGTTACATTGCTGCACAACTATATCAGGATGAGGCTGATCTTACGCATGCTGGAGCCTTGGAGGTATTACCAGTACTTGCGTATCGTCCGGAACTAGTTAAATTAGAAAGAGCTACAAATCCTTCACCATATGAAGCGGCAAAAGAAGTTGATGCAATTCGTCGTTCACATTCTGTCTATCCACTTCTGCAGGATATTAGGCAGATTGCCCCCACAGGTTGGTACGGAAGTTTAGATATTGTGAGTGAAGATAAAGCGGTTGAACTTATTGATCGGGTTAGCAAGGAAGTAATTCAGTCTACAAAATTTGTGTTTGAGCGAATGGAA
>JAJZSC010000423.1 GCA_021849995.1 Bacillota bacterium
AAGAATATAGCCGCTCAAGAGATTGGTTTAAAGGCATCACCAGGGGCCAGATTATATTGTCTGCCTTCAGTCTCAGCCTATATCGGGGCGGATATCGTGGCAGGTGCATATGTCTGCCAATTGTTTAAAGACAGGGGAAATGTGCTGTTCATTGATATTGGCACCAACGGAGAAATCATTTTGTCCAATCATGGCCGGTTGTTATCCTGTTCCTGTGCGGCCGGACCGGCCTTAGAGGGCATGAATATCAGTTCCGGCATGAGGGCGGCAGAGGGTGCCATCGAGGATCTAATGATCACGGAAAACGGGGTAGAGATGAAAGTGATCGGCAACGAAGAACCCATCGGCATATGCGGAAGCGGTATTTTAGCTGCGGTGAAAGAATTGATTCGCACAGGATTGGTAAAAAAAGAGGGAGTGTTCATCAGAAAAGAAAAACTGGAGGAGTCGGATTATCGCTTTGAAATGATCCGGTTAGATGGCTCCAAGCGGGAATTTGTTTTAAAGAATGGCAGGCATCCGTTATTCATTACCCAAGGGGACGTGCGTCAGGTCCAATTAGCAAAGGGTGCTATTCTTTCCGGTTTCTACGCTTTACTGAAACAGGCGAATCTCGAAATGAATCAACTGGATGAAGTGATGATCGCGGGGCAATTCGGCAGTCATTTGCCTGCCGACAGCTTAGTGGGAACAGGAATTTTGCCGGAAGAGGTTCGGGACAAACTGGTCTATGTAGGCAATTCCTCTAAAACAGGAGCCTATATGGCGCTGATGTCCGTTCAGGCCAAGGAACATATAGAAGAACTGGCGAATCAAATGAATTATATTGAACTGGGAACGACAGAAGGATATGAAAGGCTCTTTACTCAGTGTCTGATATTTCCCAATTAAGGCACATGATACTTTCCTGATCCAAACAACCTCTGGCTATAGGGATCTTGATCCCTATTCATATTTGTTGCCGGAAACCCCCAGGAAAGGTTCAAAACGCTCTTTCAGACGTACCCCCTCACTTAAAGGGGGTCGTACACCTTAACGCAAAACTATATTTACGCGTACCAGTATCACTATTCTATCAAAACACACGTCGAGTGCATCGTGAGGTTGGAGAGGGCGAAAGGCTGATGAATAGAGAATTTGACGTGCTTTGCCAATTTGTTGATTTTGGCTAACCATTGAGTGTGTAAAAAAAGATATTTGATAAGAAGTAAGATTGAATAGGATAAGTTGGATGTAAACAGAAAATAATCGTCAGTCCCTGAAAAAGTATGTCGGTTATTTTCTGCTTTGTTGAGGTAGGTAATAAAACCCTGTTAACTTACTATACTTCTCTTGGAGGTCTATGAAATCTTTCTAACGCGGGGGGACACTGATGTATACGACAATAGGCCAGATCATCCTTACCGTCTGCGCAGTAGCAAACTTTATTGCCACAGCCTTTGTCATCAAGCTCACCAAGCCCATTGAGTACAGGAGGTAGCTTTTGCAGCGCAGCTTGCTGTAAAATTTGATGTTGTATTTTACGAAGTATTAGCATATAATAATAACAACACAACAAGCTGTGGAGGTGTAAAAATGCCAAATATTAAGCCTGTTTCAGATTTAAGAAACTATAACGAGGTTCTCCGCTCCTGTCAGATTGGCGAGCCTGTATTTTTGACTAAAAATGGCAGAGGCCGTTATGTTCTTTTAGATATACAGGAGTATGAAAAACAGCAGGCTGTAATAAAGCTGTTGTCCAAACTCTCCGAGGCAGAGGATGCTATTAAAACAGGAGAGGAATGGAAATCACTTGACGATCTCAAAAAAGCATTGGAGGTCCGAGTGTGAAATTCAAAATCCGAATCAACCCTGTGGCAATATCTGATGTTAAGGAGATAATAGCTTATATTTCCGAGGAAAATCCGGCGGCAGCCGAAAGAATGGGGAACGATATTTATTCCAAGGTAGAAAAGCTGGCTGAATTTCCTCAAATGGGAGTTTCACTCAGTTCAAGAATCAATATAAAAACGGATTATCGCTTTCTTGTCTGTGGAATGTATCTCATATTTTACAAGATTGAGGGGGAATTCGTTTCAGTTTATCGTGTCTTGAATGGCACTAGGGATTACCTGTCTATTCTTTTTACAGATGATCTGTCTGAAAACTAAAGTAAACCTATTTGAAGCCGTCACAAAAATTAAGCGGCTTTCTGTATTTTATTTTTATTTGGCTGTCTTGCCCTTGGATTATCATCATATGCAACTGCAAAATATCTTTTTCATGCGATCAAGGCACGTTGAGACACATCTGGGCCCGTTGACAAGTAACTTTGTCAACGGGCCTATCTGTAACTTAGCCATATTTAATTGTTTAATAGCGCTGTTGCCAGTAACCACCATAACGTGTAGGAATTCCATAAAACGGAACAAAGCGCCATTGATATGGCTCACCATACTCCTGCCGCCTTCTCAACTCTTGTTTTTTCTCGAACTCCTCCAACTGTCTTTTTGATGGTATTGTTTCCATTAACTGCCTCCAATATTCCGATGTTTTGTTAATTGACTCCAATATTCCGATGTTTTGTTAATTGACTCCAATATTCCGATGTTTTGTTAATTGACTCCAATATTTCGATGACTGCGCTTGTCCAACGGCTTGAGCAGCAGTTGCTACCCCGGGTTGGGGTATTAAGCCAAGATAGGGCATGTCAAGGGGGTATCTGTAGGGTGCAGATTCAAATTCATACATCTGTTGTAAAATACCTTTTAAGCCTGCTCCGGTTGGCATAGAGTTTTTTGTTGACATAAAGAGTAACATCCTCCTTGCATGAAGCTTAGAATTAAAGATACGATCTCATGATAACAATATATGTAAAATAAGCTATCTTGTTCCAAGGCGCGAGAATACATGGGTTTAAAAGTCAGACGCCAAGCTTGGGGGGGACCGGTAAAAATATAAAGTACGTGTGGCGGTGTATCAGTAGGGAACTTAATAGTAGATGGGTACAGTACAAAGCCGGTTAAAGAGAAGGATTTAGAGCAGGCGTTTTTACGAGCGATGAACAAGGTTATCGGCGGTAAGGAAACGTTTATGAATACGCTAATGCAGAACATCTATAAGGGACTGGAAAATCCTGAACAGGAATATTCGATGGAACAGATTGACTCACGACTGACAGAACTCCAGCAAGAGTTGATGATTTTGGTACGCCTCAATGCCAAAACGGTGCTTGATACAAGGGTTTATGATAAGGAATATTCCACGCTTGCTGCAGAGATCGAGCTTATGCGGGAGAATAGGCAAAAACTTAAGGAAGCACAAGCAGAGAGGGCCTTAAGGTAAACCGGATAAAGGAAATCGAAGAGTATCTGGCAGCGCAGGAATCGCCGCTTGATAAGTTTTACGGGGATTTATTCCGTAAGCTGATTGAGAAGGTTAAGATACAGTCGATGGTGGAGGCGGTTTTTGTGTTTAAGACGGGGGGAGGTTCGCGGGGTACTTT
>JAJZSC010000424.1 GCA_021849995.1 Bacillota bacterium
ATTGTCGGTCATATCATGATTCCTGCTTCCCTTCCATATTTTATTGCAGGTTTGAAAACAGGTTGGGCGAGAGCCTGGCGTGCAGTGATTGGTGCGGAAATGATCTTTGGTGCAGCAGGTGGCACCGGAGGGATCGGCTGGTTTATTTTCAAAAAGAGGGTATTCATGGATTCTGCAGGCATGTTTGCCGGCATTCTCGTGATTGTCATAATTGGAATTCTGGTAGAAGATTTGATTTTGGATCAATTGGAAAAGAAAACAGTGAAAAAATGGGGTATGACTACTTGAAAGCCTTTTTGGAAGTACAAAACCTGTCCAAGTCCTTCGTGATTAATAAAAGAGAGTTAAATGTACTCAAGGATATTGATCTGCAGATCTATAAGGGAGACTTTGTCTGTATCGTAGGGCCTTCAGGCTGCGGAAAATCTACTTTGCTAGGGCAAATCGCCGGCTTCGAACAACCCGATTCCGGAGGAATCTTCATAGAAGGGCAAAAAGCTCTAAAACCCCAAACCAACAGAGTGATGGTCTTCCAGGATTTTAATCAACTCTTCCCCTGGAAGACTCTTTTAGCAAATGTTGTTTTTCCCCTAAAGATTCATAAGATCGGGCAGAATGATAAAGAGCGGGCTAATATCGCCCGAAGATACTTGTCAATGGTAAAATTGGAGGGCTTTGAAAGCTTCTACCCCCATCAACTTTCCGGTGGAATGAAACAAAGAGCAGCGATAGCGAGGGCCCTGGCTATCAACTCTGAAATCCTTTTGATGGACGAACCGTTCGGAAGTCTGGATGCGCAAAGCCGCTCCGAGCTTCAGAATATGCTGGTCCAGATCTGGCAAGAAACTGGTATTACCATAATATTCGTAACTCATGACATCACGGAAGCAATACTTCTCTCTAATCGGATAGTGGTAATGGGAAGGGCACCCGTTAACATTAAGGTAGTTATAGCTAATGATCTTGAGCGGCCTAGAGACACGGGCGATCTAAAATTCTCCGGACTGTATCATACTATTTATGATTTGTTAAAGGTCTAATCCTTTTAAACTCAATGTTTCTTCGCTATTCCTATTAAGCACAATAACTAATGAAAGTAACTACGGGCCCAGTCAAATCAAACACGGGGACAAATCCTTTTGATCCAGACAGGGAAATAGAAGTTTAGACTGCTAGTCTTTTTATAACCTATAATTTAATGTAAGGCCGTGATTGATAGCGATTCGCTAGCCTAATCATGGCCTTAATATTTTAGGATGAAAGACCAATTTTCGTCCATTTGCTAAATTCAAATTAGAGAACATTAGAGTATTAGTAAACTTTTAAAAGGTGTGAGATATATCACATCTAAAAAAACATTGCAATCACATTTATAAGGTCGTGTCTAAGCTACAATTACGTCATGAGCCGCGGAATGAACGCGATAAATAAAATTAAAATAAAATTAGGGGGCTTTTAAGAAATGAGTATGTACTGTTATCAATGTCAAGAAACCGCTCAAGGAAAAGCTTGTACTATCAAAGGGGTATGCGGTAAGACCGCGGAAGTATCTAATCTTCAAGACCTTCTTATCTATGTTTCCAAGGGTATTGCGATTTACGCCAATCAAGCAAGAGAACTAGGGATTGTTAGAGATGATGTGAATAAATTTGTAATGGAAAACCTCTTCCTGACTATAACCAATGCTAACTTCGATCAAAATCGCATTGTTGAAAATATCAAAGAGGGTTTAGCCCTGCGCGATAGTATTAAAGAAGATATCGTTAAAAAGGGAGGACATATTCCTCAGAACCTGCACGATTCCGCGACCTGGTATGCAGACAGTGCAGCAGAATTTGAGCAAAAAGCGGCTGAAGTTGGTATTCTCGCAACCGAAAATGAAGATGTTCGTTCCTTAAGAGAACTACTCACTTATGGACTTAAAGGTATGGCTGCCTACGCTGAACACGCTTTTGTCCTTGGTTACCAAGATGAAACAATCTTCGCTTTTATTATGAAGGCCCTTGCGGCAACCACTGATGACAGTCTCGGTGCAAATGAACTCGTTGCACTTGCTATGGAAGCCGGAAAATATGGTGTAGAAGTAATGGCGCTTCTCGATAAGGCTAACACAACAACTTACGGAAACCCTGAAATAACTAAAGTAAACATTGGTGTTAGAAACAATCCTGGAATCCTGGTCAGCGGACATGACCTCAAGGATTTAGAAGATCTGCTTAAGCAAACTGAGGGAACAGGTATAGATGTTTATACCCATGGTGAAATGCTCCCAGCTCATTACTACCCCGCCTTTAAAAAGTACAGCCACTTTGTAGGTAACTATGGAAATGCCTGGTGGAAGCAAGATAAAGAGTTTGCATCGTTTAATGGACCTATCCTTTTAACCACTAACTGTTTAGTTCCACCTAAAGATTCTTATAGAGACCGTCTCTACACTACCGGTGTAGTAGGCTTTGAAGAAATTACTCATATTCCTCCTCGCGAAGATGGTAAAGCTAAAGACTTCTCCGCAATTATCGCTCAGGCAAAAAAATGCCCAGCTCCTACCGAAATTGAAACTGGTGAAATCGTAGGCGGCTTTGCTCATAACCAGGTGTTAAGCCTTGCAGACGCAGTAGTAAATGCAGTTAAGTCTGGAGCAATCAAGCGTTTCTTCGTCATGGCTGGTTGCGACGGCCGGATGAAGAGCAGAGATTACTATGCTGACTTTGCCCAAGCACTTCCACAAGACACTGTTATCCTCACAGCAGGCTGTGCTAAATACAAGTACAACAAGCTTAACCTCGGTGATATCGGGGGTATTCCCAGAGTACTTGATGCAGGTCAGTGCAACGACTCTTACTCACTTGCTGTAGTTGCTTTAAAACTTAAGGAAGTATTTGGACTTGACGATGTAAACCAGCTTCCAATCTCTTATAACATCGCTTGGTATGAGCAAAAAGCAGTTATCGTTCTCTTAGCACTTCTGTATCTCGGTGTGAAGAACATCCACTTAGGACCAACACTTCCAGCGTTTTTATCCCCGAATGTTGCTAAAGTTCTGGTTGAGAACTTTGGAATTGGTGGAACAACAAACGTAGAAGATGACCTCAAAATGTTCATGGGTCAATAATAGTTATAAAATTTCTCTCTGATTCTCTCTAACTAGTTATTAGGGGCCACCTTTCAGGTTGGCTCCTTTTTTTCATTCTAGTGACTTGGGCCCAGCCAATTTTTTTAAGTTGGCTAGTATGTATGATATAATCTCCTCATTGAGTTTCAGAAGCAGCAATCGAAGGGAAGGAAGCCCTAACCCCTAAAGAACGATCGGATGCAGGCCCCTGTTCCACTGGAAGAATTTATGTATAAGACCTATTAATACAGGGAATAATAAAATTAACTAACATTCGAAGGGGGGAACTGAAAGGTGGATACTACCAGAGTTAAAGTAGACAATCTATCGGAGCAAGACCTTAAAGAAAT
>JAJZSC010000425.1 GCA_021849995.1 Bacillota bacterium
AAGCTTGCCTTGAGGCTCTACAATCCAGTATTCCACAACTCCAGCTTTTTCATATTGATTAAACTTGGTAACCCTGTCATGTTTAATCGAAGATGGAGAAATAATTTCAATTATCAAGTCGGGTATACCCTTACAGCCTTGTTTATCAATTTTAGATTGGTCACGTACAACAGTAATGTCAGGCTCAAAAACATTCTTAATGTCTTGGTCTTCCTTTTCGTCACCCTTAATTAACCTAACAGAGAATGGTGCTGCATAAACTTTACAGGGTTTCCCCTTTAAGTAGACTGAAATCTGAGTAGATAAATTCATTGATATCTCCTGATGTTCTGGTGAAGGGGTTGCTTGCATATACGGAACACCATCAATAATTTCTACTCTTTCATCTTCAGGCCATGCTAGGTAGTCTGCATACGTGTATTGTCTTTCTTCTTGGGGTAATGGCATAATAGCACTCTCCTTCAAGATAACAATCTTCTGTACATAGCCATTGAGGACTCCTGTTAAAATTGTTTACTTCATCATATACAATATTTAATAATAATTATGTTAAAGACCATCACTTGTCGGAATTGACAGGTCTTTGTTCTTCATGAGCGATTAACGCCTAAGTCATGCAAAGATACTCAACCATATTATACCATTAAGTGACCTCCGGATAAAGGAATGTCTTCAGCAATTCTTATATTGGATGGGTTAATCAATTTGTTTCCAAAGTATTCATCTTTAGCCCAATAGGGTATTAACCCCCACCGAAGTCCTAGTAGACGGTTGCCTCCGCTGAATTATCACAGGAACTTGTTGAGATGGAGCAATATTGTAGCGTGGCTTAAACTCAAATCTAAGCTGTACTGGACCAAAACTAGAACTTTTCGGGCAGTACTTCTCCATAAAACTACCTTCTAACAGATTTAGAAACATCGGTGATCATTCTAATTATAGTGATACTTTGAATCAACTGTGGTATACTATAATCAAAGAGGAGTCATGTTACTCGCATGACTCCAATATAACAGCCGCTTAAAGAGCGGACGGCTTCAAAAGTGCGGAATAGACCGAACCTTTGGTGAGAGGCGGTCTATTTCCGTTTATGGAATGAAAGTATTAACACAACCAATGTTGCAAATGAAATCATCAGCATCAAGGTCTGGTATACTTCCATAGCATCACCTCCCTTCGGAGGAATGCCGACCGCCCTGCAAGCCTTTTTCTGTTATAAATAAATTATAGCATACAAGCACTCAATTTGGGTGCTTTTTACTATATCTAAAGGAGGTTTGTATCATCAATATCCCAACATAAACTTTAAGTGCACTAGCTTAATCCTTTCTCCTCTTTACAAAATTTAATCCCTTGATCCCCCAATGAATAAGCCCAGTCAACTGCTTCATAGCCGGGAATTCCATCGTCCTGGCAACCTCCTGCAAATGCCTCCGGATCGTTAGATGCTGGGGACAAACTTTCTCACACTTTCCACAACCGCTGCAGAGTGAGGCATAGCTGGGTACCCCCCCGACTAAACCGCTTGTCAGGAGAAAATAATGAATTTTTGTCCGTTTGGTATGAAAAAGATGCTTATCATTATAAATCCCCAGGCAGTTTGGAATATCGACGCCTGACTGGCAAGGCAGACAATATCTGCAGCCTGTGCAGCCAATCTTGAGCAGTTGTTGATAAGCCTCCTTAACTCTTTCCACGACAGCCAATTCCTCCTGTGCTAAGGAATTCGAATAAGCCTCCCCTGCAGTTCGGATATTTTCCCTAATATGTGCTTCTTCGTTCATCCCTGACAACAACATCGTTACCTCAGGGTGGTTCCACACCCAGCGCAAGGCCCATTCGGCAGGTGTCCTTTCTATTTCGGCCATACTCCAGATTTTTTCAACCTCCGCAGGTATCCTGCCTACTAATCTCCCTCCCCGGAGGGGTTCCATGAGCAGCTGCGTACTGAAGGCCTTCGGTTCCTGCCTGGTAATATTCGTCAAGATAATTGTACTGGATTTGGCACATGTCCCAGTCATAGTCATCGACAATCAGCTTAAGATTTTCTCTGTCCCCGTGAAAGGAAAAACCAGTATGAATGATCTTGCCGTCTCTCCGGGCTCTTTGCAGAAAATCCAGAATACCGAGGCGTTTCATTTTCTCCCAGGAGGCAAAATCCGTAAGCATATGCAGGAGGTAATAATCGATCCGATCCGTCTTAAGTCTTTTCAACTGGGTTTCCAGAACCTCTTCCATTCCTCGCCAGGACTGGATCAGATAGGTTGGCAGCTTGGTAGCGATTTTCACTTTGTTTCTAATCCCCTTGGAAAACACCTCACCCAAAAAGCTTTCGCTTTTCCCGCCATGATAGACATAAGCCGTATCAAAATAATTGACACCGCTATCTATCGCCTGAAGCAGCTGCCTTTCTGTGCGCTGGACATCGATTCTCCCGTTGATTTCCTGAAAACGCATGCAGCCAAAACCTAGAATGGAAACCTTGTCGCCTGTATTGCCCATTTCTCTATAAAGCATATCTCTTTTCCTGTCCTCTCATCTCATTTCAGCATGAGTTGCAACGATCCGTTTGATACAAATAGTTTGATAAAAATGGTGATGAGCAGAATTGCGTTCTGTAAGAGTGTCGTTTCGGCTAAAACAGGGATGATGGTGTGAAACAAAATGAGGCCTGCCAGTAACCCTCCCAATCCTCCGATATAACCTTCCAGGGTTTTCTTGGGGCTCAGAATTTTAAAGATCAAGGTTTTGCCGAATTTTCGGCCTGCGAAGTATCCTGTCACATCGTTAAAAGCCAGCATATCGTCCTTTTACTCCAGTCGCCTGGTGAAATTCCGCAAACGCTATAAAAGAGACCGCATGGCTAAAATCAACGAGCGCATTGCTTTGTCTGAACAAGCGGCAAAAACGTCTGAAAAGGAGGTCGAGAAAAACAATCATCATGATGATGATCAACAAGGACCTAGCCTTCCAGATGCAGAAAAGGTATTGACTGTCACTTTTGCTATCCGCTATGTCCTTGTTGTAAGCTTCTGGTACGATTAATTCATGAGAGGAACCCTTAAACAAATAGACAAAAGCTGACCTAGTCAAGAGCAGATCAGCTTTTGTAAATCTATCAACTTATACTTTTTGCAGCGTTACCCAAGTATCGTAGAATGACGCACTTCCTCCAATAGGTTCACTTAATGGTGTACCGCGCAGATTATCATCCAGGCGGAAGATTGGATTGACGTGAATCCCTGTAGCTCGTCTTGAATCACCTTTGATGACCACGCCGTCGACTTCCACATCACTTGATCCAAAAGCCCAGTGTCCATAACCCGTAGAAACCGCAACGACTCCCGGGCGAATTCCTTCCATTGTCTTGACTTTTCCTTGAACAAAGCGTTGGCGGCCATTACCCAACTCTTGTACCCATTC